>NZ_LUGJ01000005.1:0-92530 GCF_001682955.1 Megasphaera sp. DISK 18 | reverse complement strand
CTAAAGGGGAGCATATCAGTCTTTTCTGACAGGGCTTTTTTTGCGTTTGGGAGATGGGGGAGAGGCCTTTGCGATACTTGCATAAAGCGGCTTTGGGCCGCCGATTGCGATTGACTTGCGTATGTAATCATTGTACAATTAATTGAAGAAACGGAAGCGAATAACTGAGGTCGTTTGTCCGAACGCACGCGTACCGCCTGCCCGATGAAAGGGGAGTACTGCGGCGTTTTTTTCTTAATCGACCTGTATATTATTAGGAGGCTATGCGTTCATGAGGCATGATCTACGCGACGTCTGTATGCAGATACGGCGGGATACCGTGCGGTCTATTTACCGTGCCGGGTCGGGCCACCCGGGCAGCTCCTTGTCGGCTGTCGAAATTATGGCCACGCTCTATTTTACCGATATATTTACGTGTTTTCCCGACAGGCCTCATGCGCCGGAACGGGATCGTTTCGTCTTATCGAAGGGCCATGCGGCGCCGGCTTTTTACAGCACCCTGGCCCATAAGGGCTATTTCCCCTTGGAATGGCTCGATACGCTGCGGACCGTAGGAAGTCCCCTTCAGGGCCATCCTAACCTGCAGAAGCTCCCCTGTCTCGACTGTGCCGTCGGTTCTTTGGGGCAAGGCCTGTCCATTGCCAACGGCATGGCTTTGGGCTTGAAGCGAAAGGGGCAGACGCAGCAGGTATTCTGCCTCATCGGCGACGGTGAGCAGCAGGAGGGCCAGATCTGGGAAGCGGCGGCCTTTGCCGGCCAGCACCATTTGGACAACGTCTGTCTCATCGTCGACTGCAACGGCTTGCAGCTCGTCGATTCCATGGCCGGCATCAAGGATATGGAGCCCATGGATGCCAAGTGGGACAGCTTCGGCTGGCATGTTCTGCGCGTCGACGGCCACGATACGGACGCCCTCTATGATGCCTACGGGGAGGCCAAGACCCGCACGGATAAGCCGACGGTCATCCTGGCCAAGACGGTCAAGGGCAAGGGCGTTTCTTATATGGAAAACCAGGCCGAATGGCACGGGGCTGCGCCCGATGAAGCCCAGTACGAGCAGGCTATGAAAGAATTGGAGGTGCGGTCATGAACCGAGTACCGATGCGTGACGGCTATGGCAAGGCCCTCTTAGAATTATGCCGCCTTCACGATGACGTCATGGTCCTCGACGCCGACGTGGCCAAGTCGACGCGGACCGAATGGATTCGCAAGGAATTCCCGGATAAATACATCAATGTCGGCATTTCGGAACAAGATCTCGTCGGCACGGCTGCCGGCCTGTCTTTGACGGGCTTCGTCCCCTTTGTGTCGACGTACGGCGTCTTTTTGACCGGCCGCGGCTGGGGGCAGATCCGCAATACGGTCTGCTACAATAAATTAAACGTCAAGCTCGGCGGCGCTCACGCCGGCATTTCTGTCGGTCCCGACGGGGCGACCCATCAGGCTCTCGAAGATATCGCCCTCATGCGGACCATTCCCAACATGACGGTCATTACGCCCTGCGACTGGTGGGAAACGTACAAGGCGACACTGGCTGTCTATGATATTCAGGGGCCGTCGTACGTCCGCTTCGGCCGCAATCCGGCACCGGTCATTACGTCGGAAGACACGCCTTTTGACCTCTATAAGGCGGCTGTTTTCCGCGACGGAACCGATGTGACCCTCTTTGCCAACGGCCTCATGGTCCATGAAGCCTTGGTGGCGGCAGAAGCCCTTGAAAAGGAAGGGATTTCGGCCCGCGTCGTAAACGTCCGCATCGTAAAACCCCTCGACGTCGATACAATCTGCACCTGTGCGGCTGAAACGGGGGCGGCCGTCGTCTGTGAGGAACATCAGGTCATGGGAGGCCTCGGCGGTGCTATCTGCGAAGCCTTGGCCCAGCATCATCCCATTCCCGTCGAACTGGTAGGCATCCAAGACCGCTTCGGCGAATCGGGGAAGCCCGATGATTTATTGAAGGCCTATCATTTATCGGCCGAAGACGTCATCGCCGCTGCCCGCAAGGTTATGAAAAGAAAATAATGACGAAGCTGCTCATCCTGTATGAATCGGAAGAGCAGCTTGTTTCATATCCGGCATACATAAAGGGGTGTCATGCTAAGTTTGTATAACATTTTGAAAAGCATGCAAAATCGGTAATTGATTATCTCTTTTGGACTAACTGATGTATAATAGGTATAACATCTTTTTGGAGGCGAGTTATTTTGTACACGAAAGCGTTGTTGACAGACCTGTATCAGTTGACGATGATGCAGGGCTTATTTTTTGAAGGCAAGCACGAGCAGCAGTGCGTGTTTGACCGCTATTATCGGAATAATCCTTTTAAAGGAGGCTATACGGTCGTCGCCGGCTTGGAACACCTCATCGACTATGTGGAAAACATCCACTTCAGCGACGATGATCTGACGTACTTGAAGAGCACCGGCTTTTTCCGTCAGGAATTCCTCGACTATTTGAAGGAACTGCGCTTTACCGGCGATATTTATGCCATGCCCGAAGGCACCGTCGCCTTTCCGCAGGAAGTCCTCCTTCGCGTCCAGACCAAGAAGGACGAAGCCTTGCTCTTGGAAACGTGCATGTCCATGATCATGAACCATGAAAGCCTCATTGCCACGAAAGCTCGCCGCGTTCGGACTGTTGCCGGCAATGACAATCTCATGGAATTCGGTCTGCGCCGCGCTCAGGGCAAATCGGCCGGTGTCTACGGCGCTCGTTCGGCTATGATCGGCGGTTTCAACGGGACCAGCAACGTCCTGGCCGGGGCGAAATTCGGCATGCCTGTCTTAGGGACGATGGCCCACAGCTGGATCATGAGCTTCTCGTCGGAACTGGAAGCCTTCCGCCGCTATGCCGAACAGTATCCCAACAACCTCATTCTGTTGGCCGATACGTATAATACCTTGAAGCAAGGCGTTCCCGACGCCATTACGATCTTCAAGGAAATGAAGGCTGCCGGTACCTTGCCTAAAGTCTACGGTATCCGCCTCGACAGCGGCGACTTGGCTTATCTTTCGAAGGAAGCCCATAAGATGTTTGCCGCTGCCGGTTTCCCTGACGCCGTCATCGCGGCCTCGAACGACCTCGATGAAAACCTTATTTTTGAATTAAAGGGCCAGGGCTGCGCCATCAATTCCTGGGGCGTCGGCACCAACCTCATTACGGCCAAGGACAGCCCGTCTTTGGGCGGCGTCTTCAAGCTCGTCGGCCAGTACGACGACGGTAAGTTCGTACCGAAGATCAAGATGAGCGACAATGCCGAAAAGATTTCCAATCCGGGCCTCAAGAACGTCCTTCGCGTCTATGACAAGAAGACGGGCAAGATGAAGGCCGACATCATCATCCTCGAAGGGGAAAGCATCGATGAATCGAAGGATCTGCTCTTAAAGAGCGACAAGGCTCCCTGGCGTTTCCGGACGATTCCGGCCGGGACCTACCGCGTTCAGGAAATGCTCATCCCTATCTTTAAAAAGGGTGAATTAGTCTATAAAAAACCGAATCTCAAGGACATCATGACCTATGCCGATGAACAGATTCAGACCTTGTGGCCTGAATACCTGCGCTTGGTCAATCCGGAAGAAATGTGGGTTCAGCGCAGCAGCAAGCTGTCGGCCCTGCGGGATGCCGTGCTCAAGGAAGAATCGGCTCATTTCTTCTAAGCCGGCCATTGAGGGGACGATGGCCGAACAGGGAGGCTCTTTCTGCTTTCCTTTCCGCGGCGGCTCTTTGGGGCCCTCTCGGGAAGAGGGGAGAAGGTGCCTTTTCTGCACTATTGTATAAGGGGGAATCCTTATGGTTTCAACAGATACGCGCAAGAAATATGAAAAACTGCAAGATATATTAAAGTCGCTGGGCAGTGTCGTCGTCGGCTTTTCCGGCGGCGTGGACAGTACTTTTTTGACCTATGCCGCCCATGAAGCGCTGGGTGATAAGGTCCTGGCCATTACGGCCGTATCGGCCACCCTTCCGGGGAGTGAAGCTGCCGATGCCAAGGCCATGGCGGAATTCATTGGCGTCGAACACCGCTTGGTCAATTCGACGGAGTTCGACGATCCGACGTTTGTGGAAAATCCGCCGGAACGCTGCTATTACTGTAAGAAGATCCGTTTCACGGCCTTGGTGAACCTGGCCAGGTCCGAAGGCTATCAGTGGGTCATCGACGGCGGCAATGTCGACGATCTCGGCGATTACCGGCCGGGGATGAAGGCCCTTAAAGAGCTGTCCGATTCGGTCCGCAGTCCCATGATCGAAGCGGGCTTAGACAAGGCCGATATCCGGGCCCTATCGAAGGAATTCGGTCTCCAGACCTGGAATAAGCAGAGTGCCGCTTGTTTGGCCAGCCGCGTTCCTTACGGCGTCCGCCTGACGCCGCATCTCCTGGCTCAGATCGATGCCGCCGAAGCCGCTGTGGCCCCTTACGTTCAAGGGGCGCTGCGGGTCCGCTATCACGGCGACGTAGCCCGTATCGAAGTGGGCTTAGACGAGATCCCGTCGGTGCTGGCCCATCGCCAGGAAATCGTCCGGGCCATTAAGGATACGGGGTTCTCCTACGTTACCCTCGACCTCGGCGGCTATGAAATGGGAAGTCTCAATGATGTCATCGATACCGATGAGGAAGTAAAGTGATATGGCTGTTACCAAGAAAGTAAAAGATGAAATGCTCCAGCGTTTCCAGGACCAGTACGGCATCATGAAGCCGGCCCTGCACTACAATTCGCCCTTTGAACTGATGATTGCCGTCATCTTGTCGGCTCAGTGCACGGACGAACGGGTCAATATCGTGACGGCCGGTCTCTTCCCGGAATATAATACGGCAGAAAAGATGCTGTCCCTCGGCCTCGACGGCCTCGAAGAAAAGATTCGCACCTGCGGCCTTTATCACAGCAAGGCCAAGAATATTCTGGCCAACTGCGCCATCCTCTGCGAAGACTATGGCGGCGAAGTACCGCAGACCTTTGACGAATTGGTGAAACTGCCCGGCGTCGGCCGCAAGACGGCGAACGTCCTGGTCAGTGTCTTGTTCGACATCCCGGCCATTGCCGTCGATACCCATGTCTTTCGCGTATCCAATCGGCTTCAGCTGGCCAAGGGCAAGACGCCCCTTGAAGTCGAAAAGGGGCTGCAGAAGGCCATTCCCAAGGAATGGTGGAGCCGGGCCCATCATTGGCTCATCTGGCACGGACGACGGGTCTGCAAGGCCCGAAAGCCCTTGTGCGACGAATGCTTCCTCTCTGATTTATGCCCGGGAAGTCAAAATAAGTCGCCGAAGAAGTGATTTTGTTAAAAAGTTATTGACAAACAGCGAAAAGTTTTATAAAATACTACCAATACATACAAAATTTCATACCGCAATATCCAGAGCAGCTGAGGGATGGGCCCGATGACGCTGCGGCAACCTGCCAATGGTAAGGTGCCAATTCCTACAGGCTATTCCTGAAAGATATGATGTGAATTGAGGCGCAGCTTGAGGGCAGCGCCTCTTTTTTGTATGATGCACTTATTCTTTATGATGGGGTTAGGGGGACTTTTGTTATGAATGATTCCAGCAGACAGTCGATTCGGAAACGGGATGTCATCATCCTGGGCTTTGCTTTTTTTGCCACCTATTTCGGGGCCGGCAATCTTATTTTTCCGCCGCACTTGGGGCTCAACAGCGGCAGTGATTTCTTGTCGGGCCTGGCCGGTTTGACCTTGTCGGGGATTTTCCTGCCTATTTTTACGCTCATCGTCATCGGCCTCAACGGCGACGTCCATACGATTACGGACAAGGTCGGAAAATATACGTACCGGATTTTATTGGCGGCTTTGATGCTGGTCTGTACCTTCGTGTCCATTCCGCGGACGGCAGCGACGGCCATCCAGCTCGGTGTACAGGGGAATTTTCCGGCAGCGCCCATGATTCCTTTAGTCGTCCTTTATTTCCTGCTCTGCTATTTCTTCGTCGCCGACCCGCATAACGTCATGGACCGCATGGGCAAGTATTTGACGCCGGCCTTGGCCTTCATTTTGGTGGCCATCGCCATTGCCGGGATTTTCTTCCCCTTGGGGACGCCGGCGGAACCTGCTGCAGACAATCCCTTCGTCAATGCCTTCCTCGGCGGCTACAATACGGGCGACGTCCTGGTCAGCTTCATCATGGCTGCCGTCTTCCTCAGCTCCATTCGCGGCAAGGGCTATACGGGCGTCGGCCAGCGCAATAAGGTCCTCATCTACTGCGGTATCGTCTCCTTCGTCCTGCTGCTCATCATCTACGGCAGCCTGCTCTACATGGGAGCCAGCGTCAGTTCCTATTATCCTCAGTCCATCGGCCGGGCTGAGCTCTTGGTAGCCATCATCCACCGCATCGGCTCTTGGGTCATGATTCCCATGGGCATCGCCGTCGTCTTGGCCTGCCTGACGACAGCCATCGGTCAGATTGCGGCCGTTGCGGAATTCACCAGCACGACTTCCGGCAGCCGTGTCAGTTATAAACAGGCGGCCGTCGCCTGCTCGATTCTCTCGGCCCTGACGGCCTTCCTCGGTGTCGACGGCATCGTCACCTACATCGGCTGGATTTTCGGCGTCGCTTATCCGCCGTGCCTGGCCTTATTGGTCTTAGGCATCGTCGGTCCCTTGCTGCCCAATCAGTGGGCCTATAAGGGTTCGGTCTACTTGGTCACGGTCTTCGCCTGCTTGGAATCCCTGCCGGGCCTTAGCAGTCTGGCCGTTGCCAAAGCCATCGTCGCTGCCGTTCCCTTGTCGGCCTACGGCTTCGGCTGGATCGTTCCCTTTGTCGTCGGCCTTGTCGGCGGGTCTGTTCTGGGGCATTTCGCGTCGGAATCGGAGTCCTTGGAAGTCGAGGCAAAATAATGGTAAAGGCATTGTACTTAAATTTTTCAGAGTACGATGCCTTTTTTGTTGCACAATAGAGAATTTCTATCTATAATGGTAGCATAAATCAGCACAAAGGAGGTTTTTTCATGGACTTAAAAAAATTGTATATCGATGGCCAGTGGGTAGCTCCCTTATCCGGCCAATACATCGACGTTGAAAATCCGGCGACGAAGGAAGTTTTCACGACCGTTGCCGCTGCCGGTGAACAGGATGTCGCCGCTGCCTCAGCTGCTGCAGCCAAGGCCTTTCCTGCGTGGGCGGCAAGGCCGATGGAAGAACGAATTGATTTTATGAGAAAATTGCTTAAAGAGCTCATTCAATTTGAACCGCAGATGGTCGATGCCACCGTCAAGGAATTGGGCATCCCCGTTTCCTTCGTTAAGACCAACCACATCGCCTACCAGTTCGTACGGACCCAGTCCTATATCGACTTGGCCCCGGACCTGCCCTTAGTCGAAAAACTGCCCCAGTCCGTCGTCTACCGCCGTCCCTTAGGGGTCATCGGCTGCATTACGCCGTGGAACTATCCTTTGGGCCAGGTTATCCAGAAAGTCATCCCGGCTATTTTAGTCGGCGCCACCGTCGTCTTGAAGCCCAGCCAGTCTACGCCGGTAACAGCTTATTATTTGGCCGAAGCCTTTGATCGGGCCGGCTTCCCGAAGGGCGTCTTCAACTTCATCCCCGGCCGCAGCGGTGAAATCGGCAACGCTATCTGCGACGATCCCAATATCGCCATGATATCCTTTACGGGGTCGACCAAAGCCGGTATCAAGGTCTCCCAGCGGGCCTTGGCTTCTATGAAGCGCATCAGCATGGAACTGGGCGGCAAATCACCCTTTATCATCCTGCCCGGGGCCGACTATGAAAAGGCCGTCCGCATGTGCTTCAATTCGCTCCTGCTCAACAGCGGCCAGACCTGCACGGCTCTGTCGCGGCTGATCATTCCCAAGGAAGCGAAAAAAGAAATCGAAGACATCATCCTCAAGGTCCTGCCGGAATATAAGGTCGGCGACCCGACCTTGGAAACGACGAAAGTCGGCGCTGTCGCTTCGGCAGAACAGTGGAAGATTGTCGATTCGTACATTGCCAAAGGCATCGAAGAAGGGGCGACGGTCCTGGCCGGCGGCCGTCCGGAAGCGCCTGAAAAGGGGTACTTCATCAATCCGACGGTCTTCACCGATGTGACCAACGACATGACCATCGCTCAGGAAGAAATCTTCGGGCCCGTCCTCTGCGTCCTCACTTATGACAGTGTCGACCAGGCCCTTACTATTGCCAACGATACCAAGTACGGCCTCAACGGTGCCGTCTGGGGTCCCGATAAGGAAGAAGCGACGAAGGTTGCCGAAGGCATCTTGTCGGGCAACGTCTACGTCAACGGCAGCCCGCGCGACGTCACAGCGCCTTTTGGCGGCTTTAAGGACAGCGGTCTCGGCCGTGAAGGCGGCAAAGACGGGATGCTCGAATTTACAGAACCGCAAGCTATTTTTAACGCATAAACTATTGTAGAGGAGTTTTTTGACATGAATTTTGATGAACAAGCCATGAAGATCCGCCGAGGCAAACAGGGGATTCTTGAAACCTTCCCTCGGGCCGTCTTACAGACCAACGACGATTTGAGTGTACTCTACACGCCGGGCGTTGCCCAGCCGTGCCGGGAAATCACCAAAGATCCGGATCTGTCCTTTGACCTGACCTGCCGGGGAAATATGATTGCCGTCGTATCCGACGGGACCCGCGTCCTCGGTTTGGGCGACATCGGCCCGGAAGCGGCCATGCCGGTCATGGAAGGGAAATCCATCCTGTTCAAGGTATTCGGCGGCGTCAATGCCGTTCCCATCTGCCTGGACACGAAGGATCCGAAGGAGTTCATCGAAACGGTCAAACGCCTGCAGCCCTCTTTTGCCGGCATCAACTTGGAAGACATTTCTTCGCCGAAATGCTATGACATCGAAGAAACGCTGAAGCGCGAAATGGACATCCCCGTCTTCCACGACGACCAGCACGGTACGGCCATCGCCGCCTTAGCCGGCGTCATCGGAGCCCTGCGCTTCGTCAAAAAGGACCTCAAGACGGCCCGCATCGTCATCAACGGTGCCGGGGCTGCCGGGGCTTCCATCGGCCGCCTCTTGGTCCGGGCCGGTGCCGAAGACGTCACCATGGTCGACCGTCCGGGCATCCTCTATGCCGGCATGGAAGGCCTCAATCCCGTCCAGGCTGCGTTGGCAGACGTGACCAATAAGGGCCGTAAGCAGGGGACCTTGGCCGATGCCGTCAAGGGTGCCGACCTCCTCCTCGGTGTTTCGGCACCGCATATTTTCACGAAAGAGCTCATCGAATCCATGGCTTCCGACGCCGTCGTCTTTGCCATGGCCAACCCCATTCCCGAAACGGACTACGCCTCGGCCAAAGAAGCCGGTGCCAAAGTCGTCGGTACGGGTCGGTCCGATGCGCCCAACCAGATCAATAACGTCATGGTATTCCCGGGCATCTTCCGCGGGGCCATGGCCGTCCGGGCCCGCAGCATCAACGAGGATATGAAACTGGCCGCAGCCTATGCCATCGCCTCCTTAGTTTCGGACGACGAACTGGCTGAAGACCACGTCATTCCCAATGCCTTTGACGAACGGGTAGCTCCGGCCGTCGCTGCAGCCGTTGCCAAAGCGGCCATGGACAGCGGCGTCGCCCGCATTACTCGCGATCCCGAAGACATCCGCCGGGAAGCGGCCGAAACGATTGCCAAGTTACGCGCCGTGTCGGAATCGGTCAATGGCCACTAACGTTATGATGATCATGAGCCGTCTTTTGAGACCTTTGTCTTGAAGGGCGGCTTTTGTTTGTCTTTGGCAGAACGACATTGCATACCGGCCTGATTTCTATTGTCATGACAGTAGTATTGTCAAAAATCGGTCAATAGGGTATAATTGGTGTAAATAAAAATTGTCGTCAGCCTTAGGGACTGGCGGTTTGAACGGGACTTGTCCAAAGGGCGGTCCCGTTTCCCTGAAAGGATGGAAACCTGTGTATATTGAAGATGAGATCGCTGCCCTGAAAAAAGAAAAAGAGGCCATTATCCTCGCTCACTATTACGTGCCCGATGAGGTACAGGCCTATGCTGACTACGTCGGCGACTCCTTTGGTCTGGCCAAAAAGGCCGTTGAAACGGATGCTAAAATCATCGTCTTTGCCGGCGTCGATTTTATGGGTGAGAGCGCCAAGATGCTCAATCCCAAAAAGAAGGTCCTCATGCCCGACCGGACGGCGTCCTGTCCCATGGCCCACATGGCCGATACGGCGACCATTGAAAAGGCCCGCGCCGAGTATGACGACTTGGCCGTCGTCTGTTACGTCAATTCGACGGCAGCCGTAAAAGCTGCGTCCGACGTCTGCGTCACGTCGTCCAATGCCGTTAAGATCGTCAAGAAGCTGCCCCAGAAGAATATTTTCTTTACGCCGGATAAAAATCTGGGACACTACGTTTCGACCCAGGTGCCGGATAAGCATTTTATCCTCAATCAGGGCTTTTGTCCCCGTCACGATACGGTCGATCCGGACTACGTAAAGAAGGTGCAGGCCGCTCATCCCCGGGCCCTGTTCCTGGCCCATCCCGAATGCCGCAAGGAAGTCCTGGCCCTGGCCGATTACGTCGGCAGCACGTCGGGCATCATCGACTATGCCGGTTCGTCGGACGCCAAGGAATTCATCATCGGAACCGAAGGCGGCGTCTTTTATGAGCTGGAAACGCGGAATCCCGATAAGGTATTTTATCCGGCCATGGAAGATGCGTACTGCATCAATATGAAGAAGGTCACCCTGGAAAAGGTCCGTGACTGCCTGCGCGATGAAACGAACGAAGTCTTTGTCGATGCCAAGATGGCAGGGAAGGCCGTTCAGGCTTTGGAACGGATGCTGGATTTAGCCAAATAGAAGAAGGTAGATGTCATGGAAACAGAAAAAACAGATGTTGTCATCGTCGGCACCGGTGCCAGCGGTCTCTTTGCCGCCCTCCACGTACCGCGCGATAAGAAAGTGCTCATGATTACGAAGGATGACGTGGAAAACAGCGATTCTTTCCTGGCTCAGGGGGGAATCTGCGTCCTTCACGATGAAAACGATTACGACAGCTTCATGGAAGATACGTTGAAAGCCGGCCATTACGAAAACCGCCGCGAATCGGTGGATATCATGATTCGCTCGTCGCGGCGCATCATCGATGAACTCGTCGGCTACGGCGTCGACTTTGCCCGAAAGGCCGACGGCTCTTTCGACTATACCCGCGAAGGCTGTCACTCCCGGCCGCGGATCCTCTTTCATAAGGATATTACGGGCAAGGAAATCACCAGCCGCCTCTTGGCCGCCGTTCGGGAGCTGCCCAATGTGACTATCTGCGACTACACGACCATGGTCGACATCCTTACTGACGGCAATACCTGTCTCGGTATTCTGGCCCGCGAAAAGGACGGAGCCTACCGGGCCATTGAAGCCGGCAACACGATCTTGGCCAGCGGCGGCATCGGCGGCCTCTACGACCATTCGACGAATTTCCCCCATCTTACGGGCGACGCCTTGGCCATTGCCATGCGCCACGGCATTGCTTTGGAAAACATCGATTACGTCCAGATCCATCCGACGTCCCTCTATTCGTCCCGTCCGGGCCGGAGTTTCCTCATTTCCGAATCGGTCCGCGGCGAAGGGGCTAAATTGCGCGGGAAAGACGGAAAGCGCTTTGCCAATGAAGTCCTGCCCCGCGATTTGATGACCGCTGCCATCCGCAAACAGATGGAAAAGGACCAACGGCCCTTCGTCTGGTTGGATATGACCGGACTGGGAACGGACGTCATAAAGGGCCATTTCCCCAATATTTATGAACGCTGCCTGGAAGACGGCATCGATGCCACCGTCGACTGGGTCCCGGTCACGCCGGCCCAGCACTACTTCATGGGCGGTATCCACGTCGACGGCCACAGTCGGACGACGATGGACCACCTCTATGCCGTCGGTGAAACGAGCTGCAACGGCGTTCACGGCCGCAACCGCCTGGCCAGCAATTCCCTCTTGGAAAGCCTGGTTTTCGGCAAACGGGCGGCCTTGGATCTGGCTGAAAAGGGCGACAGTCACGGCGATTTCAGCCTGGCCTGCGCTCAGGCTTCGGACTACGTCAGCCGTCATGAAGGGGGCCTGGCCGAAGTGTATCGCAAGAGCATCTTAGGGGAAATGGAAAGGGAGAAAAAGAGTCATGAACAACGTAACCATGAAATTGCAGGCTGATCCTTTGATTTTACAGGCCCTGCAGGAAGATATTACCGGTGAGGACGTGACGACCAACGCCATTTTGCCCGAAGACAGCCGGGGACAGGCGGAACTCTTGGCCAAAGCCGACGGTGTCATTGCCGGCCTTGCCGTTTTCGCCCGGGCCTTTACCCTCTTGGATGAAGGCGTAGAAGTCCGGTTTACCGTAAAAGACGGTGATACCGTCCGCAAGGGGCAGAAACTGGCTGACGTGACCGGCAGCATGCGGTCCATCTTGTCGGCCGAACGGGTCGGCCTCAACTATTTGCAGCGCATGAGCGGCATCGCTACGTATACTCGGCAGATTGCAGAACTTTTAAAAGGCAGTAAGATCAGGCTGGTCGATACGCGCAAGACGACGCCCAATATGCGGGTCTTTGAAAAGTATGCCGTCACCGTCGGCGGCGGGGGAAACCACCGCTATAACTTGTCCGACGGCGTCCTCTTGAAGGACAATCACATCGGTGCTGCCGGCGGCGTCAAGAGAGCCATTGCTATGGCTAAGGCCTATGCGCCCTTCGTCCGCAAGATCGAAGTCGAAACGGAAAACCTGGACATGGTCCGCGAAGCCGTTGAAGCCGGGGCCGATATCATCATGCTGGACAACATGAGCCACGACATGATGAAGGAAGCCGTAGCTATCATCGACGGCCGGGCCGAAACGGAATGCTCGGGCAACGTCACCAGGGAAAATATTGCAGCCCTGATCGATATCGGCGTCGATTATATTTCCAGCGGAGCCCTGACCCATTCGGCACCCATCCTCGATTTATCCTTGAAGAATCTGCATCCCTTATAAGTCGTAAATCCTTTCTTTTTAGGACTGAAGGGATGAGAAAAAATAATAGAACACCTGTTTGACAAAAGGCCTCTTGATTTCTATACTAGTAAATAACAGTGTAGAAAGAAAGAGGCTTATTTCATATGAATATAAAAGAAGACAATTGGAGTTCCTTACTGCTCGACTGGTTCGATGCCCATGGGAGGGACCTGCCCTGGCGCGATGAATCGCCGCGCGATCCCTACAAGGTCTGGGTGTCGGAAATCATGCTGCAGCAGACCAAGGTCGAAACGGTCCGTCCCTATTACGACAGCTGGATGGAACGGTTCCCCAATATAAAGAGCCTGGCGGCGGCGTCACAGGACGATGTGCTGCGTCAGTGGCAGGGCCTCGGTTACTATTCTCGGGCCCGCAATCTTCATGAAGCCGTTCAGGAAGTACAGGCAAAATATGGCGGCCGCGTACCGGATACGAAGAAGGAAGTACGGGCTTTGAAAGGCGTTGGTGACTATACTGCCGGCGCTATTTTAAGCTTAGCCTACGGGAAGAAGGAAGCCGCCGTCGACGGCAACGTCCTGCGGATTTTTGCCCGTCTCTACGATATTGAAGAAAACGTTTTGACGACGGCCGTCAAGAAAAAGGTGGCCGCCCTGGTCGAAGAACAGATGCCCGAAGATCGCCCCGGCGCCTTCAATGAAGCCCTCATGGACTTGGGCGCCACCATCTGCATTCCCAAGCATCCCCGCTGTGAAGACTGCCCCTTAAAGGCCATCTGCCTGGCCCGTGCTGCAGGGAAGGAAGGCGACCTGCCCATTCGCCAGGTCAAGAAGAAGGCGCCCGTCGAAAAGATCACCGTCGTCGTCCCTTGTCACGGGACGAAGTGGCTCGTCCATCGCCGCCCGCCCAAGGGCCTTCTGGCTTCTATGTGGGAGTTTCCCAATGCGCCGGGAACGGGACAGGACGGAATCGACGCCGTCCGTCGGATGCTGGCCGAAAAGGGACTCCATGTTTCCGTCGACGCCAGTCCGGCCGGGACCTTGAAGAGTATTTTTTCGCATAAAGTCTGGCAGCTGACCGTTTATGAAGGCGAGCTGACAGATGGAAACATCAAAGAAGAGGAGGATTGGCAGTGGATTGACCGCAGTGACTACGATGCCCTGCCTTGGGCCGGTCCCCACGGTAAGATCACAGCCATGGTATAAGCCATGAAGGGAACTTTTTTCATTACGTTCATGATTTTTACGTCCTGCGTCTGCGTCCTGGCGTCCTTCTTATGGGACTACACCTTCCGCTCAGGCCACCGCAAGGCCTTGATCTTGGGGACGCTGGGGCTGACCCTGGTGTCCGTTGCCGCCTTCAGCCACTATGAAGAGGCCTTCCCCGGCCTGATTCTGTCCGGTTGGGACGGACTCTATGACGGCCGAAGCATGGCGGCCCTGGTTTGGCTCTTGGCCTTTTTTCTGGCCTTGCCCTGCCTCATCGTCGTCGCCCTGGCTGCGGCGGTCCACCGTTTTTGGCACCGCAAGGAGAAACCGGTCCCTCAGGGGATGACCCGACGGACCTTCATCAAGGGCCTGGCCGCCCTCATTCCGGCGGCGGCCTTTGCCACCAGCGGTGCCGGCAATGTCCTCGGTGAAAGCGATTTGGATACGACGCACCACGTCTTAAGGTATAAAAATTTGCCGGACTACCTCGACGGCTATAAAATCGGTCAGCTCTCGGACCTGCATATGGGACTCTTCTTCAGTCCCGAGCGCCTTCAGGAATCGATCGATGCCGTTGCCGCACAGGGCGTCAACCGGCTGGAAATTACGGGCGATCTCATCGATGAGATCGTCCTTCTGCCCAAGGCCCGGGATATTATCAATGCCAATGCCGACCGGTTTCCTGACGGCATCGATTTTTGCTACGGCAATCATGAATATTACCGCAATTTTTCGGCCATTACGGCCATGCTCGAAGATACGCCGGTCCGCATCCTGCGCAATGCTTCCTTTGAAGCCAGCCCCGGCTACGGAAGGGGCCTGAAGGGGAGGAGGGGCAGCGACAGCCGGCCCTTCTACATTGCCGGTACGGACTACAGTTTTGCCCAAGGGGAAGAAGCCTTTGCCGAACAGCGGCAGGACTACGTCCGCCAGACCTTGGACGGCGTGCCGGAAGATGCCTTCGTCGTCATGTTGGCCCACCATTCGGCCTTTATCGACGAAGCTTTTGAACGCAATATTCCCCTGACCCTCTGCGGTCATACCCACGGCGCTCAGTTTGCCCCCATCGGCCCCTTGGTTACGGCTGTGGGCTTTAAATACCTGCGCGGCATGTTCCGCAAGGGGGAAAGCCGGGGTTACGTCAACCGCGGTACCGGCCACTGGCTGCCTTTCCGCGTCCTTTGTTCCCGCGAAGCCAGTGTCTTTGAATTACGAAAACAAGCGTAGAGGATGATATAGATTATGATGATCAACGCAGCAGTGCTCCATATTTTTGATTTCAATACCAACGTCTGCATCGTGTCCCAGAAGGCCCTCGACTTCAGCAGCGACGTCGTCTATGAATACGTCAATAAACGACTGAGCCGGATCCTCGGCGATGCGTCCCAGCAGACGGGCGTCTTCTATGCGACCAGTGCCTTTCAGCCCAAGCTCCAAGCTGTCATCGACGGCAGCCTGACCTTTGACGAACTGGCGGCGGACACGGCCCGCGAACTCTATCAGCTCGTGGCTCACTGCGACGAACCGGAGTCGACGGACCTCTTGGTCATCGACTTTCAGGATGACGACGACGTCCGCAATCTGGCCATCCTCATGCTGGACAATAAGACGGCCTATACCCATCAGATCCTCGACGACGAGGGGACGGTCTACAACAAGCTCATCAAGCACTACGCCATCCTGCCCGGTATGGCTCAGAAGGCCGAAGCCTATGCTCTCATCCGCCTCAGTGACTTTTCCATCCACTTCGTCGACAAGAAGCGCAAGATGGATGGGGAAGACGTCTACCTCCTGCCGGACCGCCTGCTCCAGTGCACGTCGGTCATTTCCAGTAAGGAAGCCGTCAAGGTCGTCAGCAAGATCGCGGAAAAAGTGGCTGAAGATCACGGTGCCAGCACGGTCGAAGCCTTGTCCAAGGCCAAGACCTATTTAGTGGAAAACGCCGAAAATGCCGATTCCTTCTCGCCCCAGGACATGGGGACGGAGGTCTTCGGCAGTTCGCCGGCCATGGCTCAGGAGTTTCAGCAGCAAGTGGCCGAAGCCAAACTGCCTGACGTCGTGGCCATTGAAAAGGAATACGCCCAGAAGGCCGGCCGCAGCCATAAGATCAAGACTGATACGGGCATTGAAATCACCTTCCCGTCCGAATATATCGAAAACACCGATTTTATCCGCTTCATCAACAATCCCGACGGCACCTTGTCCATCGAGTTGAAGAACATCGGAAAGATCGTCAATAAATAGTTATTTTGTCCGCAGCCGACAGCTGCAGCGAGGTGGCCCTTATGGATATGTCTCATTACAATAAAGATTACGATACGTCCCATCCTTTCCGCGTCGTCGCCCCTTATGAACCGATGGGGGACCAGCCCGAAGCCATTGAATCCCTGGCCGAAGGCATCGAGTCCGGCCAATGGGCCCAGGTCCTCCTCGGCGCCACGGGGACCGGCAAGACTTTTACTATGGCCAAGCTCATCGAAAAGGTCCAGAAGCCGACGCTGGTCATCGCCCACAACAAGACCTTGGCAGCCCAGCTGTGCAGCGAATTCAAGGCCTTTTTCCCGGATAACGAAGTCGGCTATTTCGTCAGTTATTACGATTTTTATCAGCCTGAAGCCTACATCGCTTCGACCGATACGTATATCGAAAAGGATGCGTCCATCAACGATGAAATCGATAAACTGCGCCACTCGGCGACGATGAGCCTCTTTGAACGGCGGGACGTCATCATCGTCGCTTCCGTGTCCTGCATCTACGGCCTCGGTGACCCCGAAGACTACAGCGAACTCGTCGTCTCTTTGCGCCTGGGCCAGGAAAAGACGCAGGAAGAAATCTTGAGGAAGCTGGTCGACATCCAGTACAACCGCAACGATATGAACCTCGATCGCGGGACCTTCCGCGTCCACGGCGATACGATCGAAGTCTTTCCGGCGGCCTTCGACAAGTCGATCATCCGCATCGAAATGTTCGGCGATGAAATCGACCGCCTGACCGAAGTCGACGTCCTGACCGGTGAAGTCATTGCCGAGCGCAAGCACGTCGCCATCTACCCGGCCAGCCATTACGTCACGACTAAGAGCAAGATGGAACGGGCCTTGGGGACCATTCGCCAGGAACTGGACGAACGATTGAAAGTACTGAAAGACGGGGAACACCTGTTGGAAGCCCAGCGCCTGGAACAGCGGACGCGGTACGACATGGAAATGATGGAAGAAATGGGCTACTGCTCGGGCATTGAAAACTATTCCCGCCACTTGGCCGGCCGTAAAGCAGGGCAGGCGCCGTACACCCTCCTCGATTATTTCCCTGACGACTTCATGATCCTCGTCGACGAATCCCACGTCACCCTGCCCCAATTGCGGGCCATGTACGCCGGTGACCGGTCGCGGAAGGAAAGCCTCATCGAATACGGCTTCCGCCTGCCGTCGGCCCTCGATAACCGACCCTTGAAGTTCGATGAATTTGTCGAACGCATCAACCAGATCGTCTACGTCAGCGCCACGCCCGGGCCCTATGAAATGGATGTCGAAACGAATATGGCCCAGCAGATCATCCGCCCGACGGGCCTCCTCGATCCCAAGGTCGAAGTCCGTCCCATCGAGGGCCAGATGGATGACCTCTTAGGGGAAATCCGCAAGCGGACCGACAAGGACGAACGGGTCCTGGTGACGACCTTGACCAAGAAGATGGCCGAAGATTTGACGGACTATCTGAAGGAAATGGGCGTCCGCGTCCGCTACCTCCATTCGGATATCGCTACCATCGAGCGAGCTGAGATCATCCGCGACCTCCGCGTCGGCGAATTCGACGTCCTGGTCGGCATCAACCTCCTCCGCGAAGGCCTGGACATGCCGGAAGTGTCTCTCGTCGCCATCCTCGACGCCGATAAAGAAGGCTTCCTCCGTTCCGACACGTCCCTCATCCAGACCATGGGCCGGGCGGCGCGAAACGTCGGCGGGACGGTCATCATGTATGCCGATAAGATTACCGATTCCATGGCCCGCGCCATGGATGAAACCCAGCGCCGCCGGGAAATTCAGGATACTTATAATAAACAGCACCACATTACGCCGAAATCGGTCAAGAAAGATGTCGTCAACCTCATCGAATTGACGAAAGTTTCCGAAGAGGATTCCAACTACGGCAGCAAACGAGGCGGCAAGGGCAAGGCCATGACCCGCGAAGCCCTGAACAAGGTCATTAAGACCATGACCCTTCAGATGAAGGAAGCGTCGAAGCGGCTGGAATTTGAAAAGGCCGCCGAACTGCGCGACCGCTTAGGGCAGCTGCGCCAACAGTTGGCCGATATGAGCCACGACGACACCTTGCCGAAAGAAATGGAAGGCCAGGACATGCCCAGCCGCCGCTACCAACGAAAGATCAAGCGGCCCGATGCCAAGAAGAAGCGCTGAGCCGCCATGGCTTGGAGATAGAGGAAGGAGTTTATTTTGCAAGATAAATATATCGTCATCAAAGGTGCCCGCCAGCACAATTTAAAAAATATCGACGTCAAGATCCCGAGAGACAAACTGGTTGTCTTTACGGGCCTGTCCGGATCGGGCAAGTCGTCCCTGGCTTTCGATACTATCTATGCCGAAGGCCAGCGGCGCTACGTCGAATCTCTGTCGGCCTATGCCCGCCAATTCTTGGGCCAGATGGATAAGCCCGACGTCGACTACATCGAAGGCCTGTCGCCGGCCATTTCCATCGACCAGAAGACGACCAGCCGCAATCCCCGGTCGACGGTCGGCACGGTCACCGAAATCTACGACTACCTGCGCCTGCTTTATGCCCGTGTGGGCGACGCTTTCTGCCCGCACTGCGGCAAGCCCATTCGCCAGCAGACCATCGAGCAGATGGCCGATGCCGTCATGGCCCTCGGCGAAGGGGAGAAGGTCATGGTCATGGGCCCTGTCGTCGACGGCCGCAAGGGGACCCATCAAAAGCTCCTGGCCCGACTGATTAAGGACGGTTATACCCGGGTCCGCGTCGACGGCGAAGTCTATCTCTTGTCCGACGACATCCCCTTGGATAAGAATAAGAAGCATACCATCGACGTCATCGTCGACCGCTTGGTCATTAAAGACAGCATCGTCATGCGTCTCACCGACTCTTTGGAAACGGCGGCCAAACTGGCCGACGGCATCGTCCACATCTTCCGCATGGCCACGAAAGAGGTGCTGACCTTCAGCCAGCACTTTGCCTGCCCGGACTGCCATATCAGCCTGCCGGAAATCGAGCCCCATCTCTTTTCCTTCAACAGCCCCTTCGGCGCCTGCCCGGACTGCTCGGGTATCGGCAGTACGATGGAAGTCGATGCACACCTGGTCTTGCCGGACAAGAAGAAGTCCTTTGCCGACGGGGCCATTGCCGCCCTCAGCAGCAATCCCGATTCGTGGTTCATGCGTCAGCTCGGCGGCCTCTTGAAGCCCCACGGCTTTACCTTGGATAATGGTTACGACGACTTGCCGAAAGACCTTCAGGATCAATTGATGAACGGCTCTGACGAAAACTGCGTCTTTGAATATGAAAACCTGCGGGGCGAAGTGAAGACCTTTTCCATGCCATTTGAAGGCGTCCTGCCCATGGTCCGCCGCCGCTACCGCGAAGCCTCTTCCGATATGATGCGCGACCAGTTCGCCCAGTTCATGACGGTTAAGCCCTGCTCGACGTGTCACGGCACGCGGCTCCGTCACGAAGCCCTGGCCATTAAGATTGGCGGCCTCAACATTGCCGAACTGACCGATTTGCCCATCCGCGACATGATTCCCTTCTTTAACAATCTGAAACTGACGGAAAAGCAGCAGCTCATCGGCCAGCAGGTCTTTAAGGAAATCAAGGCTCGCCTGGCCTTTCTCCAGACCGTCGGCCTCGATTACCTGACCCTGTCGCGGACGGCAGGGACCCTATCCGGCGGCGAAGCCCAGCGTATCCGCCTGGCCACTCAGATCGGATCGGGCCTGGTCGGCGTCCTCTACATCCTCGATGAACCGTCTATCGGCCTTCATCAAAGGGATAATGACCGCCTCCTCGACGCCTTGCGCAACCTCCGCGATTTGGGCAATACCCTCATCGTCGTCGAACACGATGACGATACCATGAGGGCGGCGGACTACATCATCGATATCGGCCCTGAAGCGGGGGAACACGGCGGCACTATCGTCGCTCAGGGGACGGCAGCCGACATCATGGCCTGCCCGAAGTCCCTGACCGGCCAATATTTGAAGGGGACGAAATATATTCCCATCCCGGAAGAACGGCGAAAGGGAAACGGTTCCTTCATCAAAATCATCGGTGCTGCCGAACACAATTTAAAGAACGTCGACGTTTCCATTCCCATCGGGACCCTGACCGTCGTCACCGGCGTTTCCGGATCGGGCAAGTCGACCTTGGTCAATGAAATCCTCTATAAGGCCATGGCCGAAGCCGTCTACGGCACGCCTCACCGGCCGGGGAAATTCAAGGCCCTCGAAGGGGTTGAACACATCGATAAGATCATCAACATCGACCAGTCGCCCATCGGCCGGACGCCGCGGTCCAACCCGGCGACGTATACGGGCGTCTTCGATGCCATCCGCCAGCTCTACAGCCAGACGTCGGAAGCTAAGGTACGGGGCTACAAAGCCGGCCGGTTCAGCTTCAACATCAAGGGCGGCCGCTGTGAAGCCTGCAAGGGCGACGGCATCATCCGCATCGAAATGAACTTCCTGCCCGACGTCTACGTGCCCTGTGAAGTCTGCCACGGTGCCCGTTACAATCGGGAAACGTTGGAAGTAAAATATAAGGGAAAAACCATTTCCGACGTCCTCAACATGACCGTCGACGACGCCTGCACCTTCTTTGAAAACCAGCCGCGCATCGTCAATAAGATGAAGACCCTGCAACAGGTCGGCTTGGGCTATATCCGTTTGGGCCAGCCGGCGACGACTTTGTCCGGCGGCGAAGCCCAGCGGGTCAAGCTGGCGACGGAACTGTCCAAACGCAGTACGGGACGGACCTTGTATATCCTCGACGAACCGACGACGGGCCTCCACGCCGCCGACATCCATAAATTGATGGACGTCCTGCAGATGCTCGTCGACGGCGGCGATACGGTCGTCGTCATCGAACACAACTTAGACGTCATCAAGACGGCGGACTACCTCGTCGACCTCGGCCCGGAAGGCGGCGACGGCGGCGGTACCGTCGTGGCTACGGGGACGCCGGAAGACATCTGCAAGGTGCCGGCATCCTATACGGGTCAGTTCTTGAAGCCCGTCCTGGAAAGGACGAGGGCCTTTATGGAACAGGGAGAAGGGAGGTAAGTCATGGCTGTCAGTGAAGCCGTACGCAAGAAAGTACAGAACCTGCCCGGTCAGCCCGGGGTCTACCTGTGGAAGGACGAGAAGGGGAAGATCATCTACGTCGGCAAGGCCGTCAACCTCCGCAACCGCGTGACCAGCTACATCCGTCACGACGTCAACCGCTCGCCTAAGGTCGCGGCCATGATCAGCCATGCTGCCGACCTGGAGACCATCGTCGTCGCCACCGAGATGGAAGCCCTGATCTTAGAAAACAACCTCATCAAGAAGCATCATCCCCGCTACAACATCATGCTCCGCGACGACAAGACCTACCCCTATATCAAGGTCACCGTCCAAGAGGACTATCCGCGGATCTTCATGACCCGCCGCGTCAGTCGTGACGGCGCCCGCTACTTCGGCCCCTTTGCCGATTCGACGGCGGTCCACCGGGTCCTGAAGCTGATGCAGTGGGCCTACCGCATCCGCTCGTGCCGGGTCATGCCCAATGATCGGCCCTGCCTGCAGTACCACTTGCACCACTGCGATGCACCCTGCGTCCACTACATTACCAAGGCCGACTACAACGAGAGGGTCGACCAGGCCGTGGCCGTCCTCGAAGGTAGGGACAAGGGCATGGTCCGGACCTTGCAGGATAAGATGGCTGAAGCGGCGGAAGCCATGGAGTTTGAAAAAGCGGCCATGTACCGCGACCAATTGAAGGCCGTCGCCGTCATTCAGGAACAGCAGAACATCGTCAACACCGACGGCGGCGACATGGACGTCATCGGCCTGGCCCGTCAGGCCGGTCAGACCTGCGTCCAGATCTACACCGTCCGCATGGGGAAACTCATGGGAAGGGAAACCTTCTCGTTGGACAACAGCAGTGACGAAGAAGAAGGGGCCCTGATGAACGCCGTCCTCGACCAGTATTACAGCGACGGTACCTTCGTTCCGACGGAAGTCGTCGTCCCGGCCATGGAAGACGGCGAAAGCTGTGAACGCCGCCTGAGCGAACAGAAGGGCAAGAAGGTCAGCGTCATCGTCCCTCAGCGGGGAACGAAGAAACAGCTCTTGACCATGGCCTGTGAAAACGCCGCCGCCCTCTTGGAACAGAAGCGCCTCCAGTGGCAGCACGACGTGGACAAGACGACGGGAGCCGTCGAAGGCTTGGCGCGGATCCTCAATCTGCCCTGTCTTCCTGAACGGATGGAATGCTTCGATATTTCCCATACCCAGGGGATCGAGACCGTTGCCTCCATGGTCGTCTTCGAGCACGGCCAGCCGGCCAAGAAAGAATACCGCCGCTTTAAATTGAAGACCGTTCAGGGCAAACCGGACGACTTCAAATCCATGGCTGAAATCATGGGCCGCCGTTACGGCGAAAAAGACTGGCCCGTGCCGGACCTCATCATCATCGACGGCGGCAAAGGTCAGCTCCACGCCGCCCTTCCCATCATCCGCGATGCTGGCTGTGAAGCGCCGGTCATCAGCTTGGCCAAGCGCATCGAAGAAGTCTTCGTCGAAGGCAGCAGCGAGTCCATCATCCTCAGCCATCACACGCCGGAACTGCAGCTCCTCCAGTCCATCCGCGACGAAGCCCACCGCTTTGCCATTACCTATCACCGGAATCTGCGCGGCAAGCGCAGCCTGGTATCGGTATTGGACCACGTCGAAGGCATCGGCCCCAAGCGCCGCAAGGCCTTGTGGACGGCCTTTAAGACCCTGGCCGACATGAAGGCGGCATCTGTCGAAGAATTGGCTGCCGTACCGGGCATGAACCGTCGTGCCGCTGAAAATATCTATGACTTTTTCCGTTTAGGGAGCGATGAAAAGCGGAAAATCGTCCAATAAATATGGTATAATAAAGAAATAGAAAAAATAAAGAGGAGGGATTCCTTATGATAAACAAGAAATTGCTCACCCTTTTGTGCGGAGCCTGGCTCATGGGGGCTGTTGCCATGGCAGCCTCGCCGGCCGTCATTGAAGACGCACCGAAGGCTGTCTATACCCATGATGATGGCAGTGTCCTGACCATCCAGTATCCGTCGGTCACCGTCGAAGGCAATGCTGCTGCGGCAGCTGTCATCGCCAATTATTTTGCCGATGAACAGGCTCAGGCTCAGGAATTTTTTGCCCAGCAGGGGACGAAGGGCGTCAAGCTGACCGAAGAAAAGCATTATACGGTTACCTTGAACAATGGGAAATACCTGTCGTTCCTCGATGAAGGCTACCTCTATTTCGACCGGGCTGCTCATCCGACGAGCTGGAAGACGGGCGTCGTCTTCGACATGGAAACGGGCCGGCGCATTACGGACTGGCGCGAACTGGTCAAACCGGGCGATGAAAAGGCCTTCACCCTGCAAAAGATCACCAATAAGCTGACATTGAGCGACCACGTCTTGTCGACCTATTTCAACGGCCTGACGGAAGATCCCAAGAATTTTTACCTCGATAAAAAAGGCAATATCCACTTCATTTTCGGCCAATATGAAGTAGCTCCATACTCGTCGGGCATCATCGATATTAATATGGGAAAACAGGCAAAATAGCCTTGCAATTTTTAAGACAATATGATATTATAATTGTGTAAAAATAATTAATAAGTATTATTTATTAATACGTCAATCAGGAGGGAAAGATTATGGATAAGTACGAATGCACAATCTGCGGCTACATTTATGATGAAGCTGAAGGCGACGCTGACAACGGTATCGCTGCTGGCACGAAGTTTGCTGATCTTCCGGAAGATTGGGTATGTCCGACCTGCGGTGCTGACAAAGGTTCCTTCACGAAAATGGACTAATGCAGCCATGAAAGCTGTCGCTTCGGCGGCAGCTTTTTTTTATTGACAATCTCCTGAATGCACGATAAAATTAATACGTTAGACATAACCATTCTTCATGCTCCACATGATTTTGCAGGAGGTGCTTCTGTGAATTTAAAATATGTCAAAGGCAGCTACATGGATGAAATCATGGTTGACGGCCGCCCCGTTTTGTTTACCCTCGACGGACTTCCTGAAGGCCGGGAAGAACAGGCACAGCAGTATGCTGAGGAAATCTGGAACTGGGTCTTGGAACACCAATCTCAGGTCGTTTCCCATGCACCGCTCATCGCCGGTTTCAAGAATAAAAAATGGCGCTCCGAGGGTGAGCCGGAAGTGTCTGCTGATGATATCATCGGCTGTCTGCAGCGCATTACCTCTATTTATGCCACCTATCAAGAAGGCTTTGACGTTTTCTTTGACACCAACGCGGTATTTGAAGAAAGATCGCTGGTCATCAGCATCGGCAAGAACTTCTTCTTTGAAGGTTTTAAACTCTTATAGTTTTGACTTCTGTTGTAGAATCGTCTGTAATGTGGTAAAATAAAGCATAATCTTTGATAGCGAGGTGAAGATCATGGCAAAGCACATCATTACGATTAATACGGAATCGATCCAGAAGACGGCACAGCACGCTGGCTGCAGCGAATGTCAGACGTCCTGCCAGTCCGCCTGCAAGACTTCTTGCACCGTTGGCAATCAGATCTGCACAAAATAAGTTATTCAAGGAAAAGGGGCGTCGCTCACGCGGCACCCCGTTCTTTTTTATATGGAGGAAAGATTATTCATGGCTGAAATTAAACCAATGATTCATAAATACTGTCAAAACGGTACCTACATGCTCCTCGACGTCAACAGCGGCATCATCAACGTCATCGACAAGATGACCTATGATGTCCTCGACGTCTACGACGGCACGAACAAAGACGCCGTCTACGAAGCCTTTGCCGGTACGTACGATAAACAGGACCTGACGGACATCCTCGGCGAGCTCGATGAACTGATCAAGAAGGAACTCCTCTTCGCGCCCATGACGGAAAACTTCAAAGTCGTCGCCGAAGAAGAACCGGTCATCAAATCCCTGTGCCTCAACATCGCTCACGACTGCAACCTGCGCTGTCAGTACTGCTTTGCCTCCCAAGGCGACTACGACACGCACAAGCGGGAATTGATGAGCTTCGACGTAGCCAAGAATGCCGTCGACCTCTTGATCCGCAGCACCGAAGGCAAGCGCCAGCACTGCGAAATCGACTTCTTCGGCGGCGAACCGCTCATGAACTTCGGCGTCGTCAAACAGACCATCGAATACATCCGGGAGCAGGAAAAGATCCACGATAAGGTCTTCAAACTGTCCCTTACGACGAACGGCATGCTCCTCGACCCGGCTAAGGTCAAGTACCTGACGGACAACCACATCAGCCTCATCCTGAGCCTCGACGGCCGTCCCGAAGTCCACGACCGGATGCGTCCCGACGCCGGCGGCCGCAGCTCCTATAAGACCTGTGCCGACAACCAGGTCTATGCCGCCAAGCACCGCAACGGGGAAGAGTACTACGTCCGCGGCACGTACACGACGTACAACCTGGACTTTACGAAAGACGTCGAACACATGGCCGACCTCGGCTTTGAAGGCCTGTCCATGGAACCCGTCGTCGGCGACGACCTGTCCTATGCCATTACCGAAAAGGATTTGCCCCGCATCTTCGACGAATACGACAACTTAGCCGAATTCTACTTGAAACGCCTCGACGAAGGCCGTCCCTTCATCTATTATCACTTCATCATGGATCTCTACCGCGGCCCCTGTATCGCCAAACGCCTCCGCGGCTGCGGTGCCGGCCACGAATACATGTGCGTCGTCCCCAACGGTGACATCTATCCCTGCCACCAGTTCGTCGGCCAGGACGAATACGTCATCGGCAACGTCTATGACGGCGTGACCAATACGACCCTGCCGCCCTTGTTCCGTGATATGCACGTCCTCAACAAGCCCATCTGCTGTGACTGCTGGGCCAAATTCTTCTGCAGCGGCGGCTGCCATGCCAACAACATCAAGTACGGCGGCGACATCAAGACGCCGTATGACCTGAGCTGCCGGATCCAGAAGAAACGCATCGAATGCGCTATGTATATCCAGGCGACGCTGGCCCTGCGCGGTCAGAAGGCCCGCCTCTTCGGCGACCCTGAAGAAGGGGAAGACTGCAACGGGTGCAACGCCTGTGGCTAAGTTGACGAAGATGATGAAACTCAAGCTGTTTCTGTGGCTCGTCGTCTACGCCTTTTTGATCTATGCCCTCATCGTCGACGGTCCGTCAACAGGTCTCTTAGGCCTGCTGGCGGCGGCCGTCGTCGTCTGCGGCATGCAGCTTTGGCTGCGCAGTGATTTGCGGGCCCGCTGGATGAAGGACAAAGGCCATAAAAAATAGTCAAAAAAGCGACTAAATAGGTTGACTTTGTGGCGTTTATGGAGTACATTAAGAACAGTACAGTAAGTGTATCTAAATGGTATACTTTATCAATATAGGAAATCATTACGTTTTTGCATCGCCGTGCAAGATTGACGTAAAACGTAGAACTTAACGTAGGAGTGATAATGATGAGTGAATTATTAAGAGTAGAAGGCTTGCATATCGCCGTCGAAGGCAAAGAAATCCTCAAGGGCCTCGATTTGACGATCAATACGGGCGAAACGCATGTCATCATGGGTTCCAACGGCGCCGGGAAATCGACGCTGTTTAATGCCATCATGGGCAATCCGAAGTACGTCGTCACGGCCGGGAAGATCTTCTTCGAAGGTCAGGACATTACGGAAGCTCCGGTCAACGAACGCGCCAAAGCCGGCATCTTCATGGCTTTTCAGCAGCCTATCGCCGTCCAGGGCATTTCCGTTGAAAACTTCGTCCGCAACGCCAAGAGCACCATTTCCGGCCAGCAGCGCATCATGCCTTTCCGCAAGAAGCTTCACGCCCAAATGGATCAGCTGAAGATGGACAAGTCTTACGCCGAACGCTATGTCAATGACGGCTTCTCCGGCGGGGAACGGAAAAAGACGGAAATCCTTCAGATGTGCATGCTCGAACCGAAGCTGACCATGCTCGATGAAATCGACTCGGGCCTCGACGTCGATGCTGTCCGTATCGTATCGGAAACGGTCGCTCAGTACCACAATGAAAACAATTCGATTATGGTCATTACTCACCACAGCGAAATCCTGCAGCAGCTCAAACCGGATTTCGTTCACATCCTGATCGACGGCAAGATCGTCAAGACCGGCGACGCATCCCTCATCCAGGCGATTGAAGCCAACGGTTACGACGCATACAAAGGCTAGTGGGAGGTACAGCTATGGCTGATAACAACGAAAAATTTGCCTCACAGCAGGCGAAGATGGCTGACGAACGCAAGACCATCGACACCTTTGCTGACTTTGGCAATATGTATAACTTTAAAAAAGATTTTACCTATTCCTATAAGACCGATGCCGGTCTGACGGAAGACATCGTTCGGGAAATCTCGGAAAAGAAGCACGAACCGCAGTGGATGCTCGATTTCCGCCTCAAGTCCCTGGACCTGTTCAACCGTATGGAATATCCGAACTGGGGTCCTGACATCAGCGAACTCGACATGGACAACATCGTCACCTACGTCCGCCCCAATTCCCAGATGAAAGGCAATTGGGACGACGTACCGGACGACATCAAGGATACCTTTGACCGCCTGGGCATCCCCGAAGCGGAAAAGACGTCTCTGGCCGGTGTCGGCGCTCAGTACGACTCGGAAGTCGTCTATCACAGCATCCAGGACGAACTCGTCCAGCAGGGCGTCGTCTACACTGACTTCGATACGGCCCTTGATCAGTACGAAGACATCGTCAAGGCTCACTTCATGAAGCTCGTCCCGCCGACTGACCACAAGTTTGCCGCCCTTCACGGCGCCGTTTGGTCCGGTGGCTCCTTCGTCTACGTACCGGCCGGTGTCGACGTATCGATTCCGCTCCAGAGTTATTTCCGCCTCAATGCACCGGGGGCAGGCCAGTTCGAACACACCATGATCATCGTCGAAAAGGGGGCCAAGGTCCACTTCATCGAAGGCTGTTCGGCTCCGAAATACAACGTAGCCAACCTCCATGCCGGCTGCGTCGAACTGTTCATCGGCGACGATGCAGAGCTGACCTATTCGACCATTGAAAACTGGTCCAAGAATATGTACAACCTCAATACGAAGCGGGCCATCGTCGGCAAAAACGGCCGCATCAACTGGGTCACGGGCTCCTTCGGTTCCCATACGTCGTGCCTCTATCCCATGAGTATCCTCAATGGCGAAGGCGCGCACTGCGAATTTACAGGCGTCACCTTTGCCGGGGCCGGCCAGTTCCTCGATACGGGCTCGAAAGTCGTCCACAACGCGCCCAATACGACGAGCAACATCAATTCCAAGTCCCTCAGCAAGAGCGGCGGCGTCAGCATTTACCGCGGCAGCGTCGTCATCAACCCGCCGGCCGACGGGGCCAAGGCCAACGTCAGCTGCGAATCGCTGATGCTCGACGAAGAATCCCAGTCCGATACGATTCCGGCTATCATCGTCAAGAACGACAATATCGACCTCGGTCATGAAGCTTCCATCGGCCGTATTTCCGATGAAGCCATCTTCTACCTCATGAGCCGCGGCCTCAGTGAAGATGACGCCCGGGCCATGCTCGTCCGCGGCTTCGTCGAACCCGTATCCAAGGCCTTGCCCCTTGAATATGCCGTAGAAATGAATAACCTGATCAACCTCGAACTCAAGGGTTCGTTGAAATAGGGAGGAGGAATATTATGGCAGCTAATACAGATAAAATCCAGTATAACCAACTCCCGCGCCCGACTTTTCGCTGGATGAAAGTCAACTACCTTGAATTGGATCGCCTGGCTGAAAAAGCCGGCTCCGCTTATCGCCCGGAAGAACGCCACGACGGCGACGTTTCTGTCGACTTCTATGACGGCAACGGCATTCCCGACCTCGGCGATTTTCAGGGTTCCAATGCGGAAGCACTCGAAAATGCACTGAACAAGGCCAACTCCGGCGTTGCCGTTACCATCGGCGAACACCAGAAGGGCACGGTTCATTTGAAATACAGCGTCAGCGCCGATCTGCCTCAGCTTTCGGCACAGCTCAAAATCGAAGCGGCACCGTACAGCGATGTGACGGTCTTCCTCGAATTTGACGGCGACGCCGACGACGGCATGGTCAACTTCCTGACCTACGTCAAGACCGACGAACATGCCCGCGTCAAGATCAGCAAGGTCCAGCTCAACGGTCGCAGCGTGCGCCATGTCGAACACCGCTATGCCGACGCCGGCCAGGAAAGCACTGTCGACTACGTCAGCGCCGAATTAGGCGGCAAGACGGCCATCGTCTACTATAAGACCGACCTCATGACCGACGAAAGCAATTTCAACAGCCAGGCCATGTACCTCGGCGATGACGACCAGATCGTCGACTTCTCCTATTGGGTCCCGACCAAAGGGGTCAAGACCAATACGGACATCTTGACGACAGGGGCTCTCCTCGATACGTCGAAGAAATACTTCCGCGGCACCATCGATTTCCTGCGGGGCAGCAAGAAGGCCGTCGGCTCTGAATCGGATATCTGCATCCTTCTCAGCCCTCAGGTCCATTCCATCTCCGTACCGCTCCTGCTCTGCAAGGAAGACGACGTCGTCGGCAACCATGCCGCCAGTGCCGGCCAGATCGACCAGGACAAGCTGTTCTACCTCATGAGCCGCGGATTCAATGAAATCGGCGCCCAGCTGATTATCGTCGAATCGAATATCCGCCCGGTCATCGACGCCCTCGGTGACAAAGATTTAGAAAATAAAGCGCTCCAAGCTGTACGTGAAAAAATGCAGTTCTGCCGTAAGAAAGGTGATTGCCATGCTAAATGTACGCAAAGATTTCCCAATCTTGACTAAGGTCCATAACGGACATCCCATCGTTTACTTTGATAACGCCGCTACGACGCAGAAACCGCGTCAGGTCATCGACGCCATCGTAGATCTCCTCGAACATCACAATGGCAATCCTCACCGCGGCGCTCACATCCTCAGCATCGAAGCCGGCGAACTGTACGATGAAGCTCGTGAATCGGTCCGCCGCTTCATCAACGCTCCGTCGACGGAAGAAATCGTCTTCGTCCGCAATACGACGGAAGCCTTGAACCTCATCGCCCGCAGCTACGCTGAACCGAAGCTGAAAAAGGGCGACAAGATCGTCATTCCCATTTCCGAACACCATTCCAACCTGGTCACCTGGCAGCGGGTCTGCGAAAAGACCGGTGCCGTCCTGGAATTCATGTACCTCGATAAAGAAGGTCACTTCACGGATGAAGACTTGGCTAAGATTGACGACAAGACCAAGATCGTTTCCTTCGCCGCCGTCAGCAACGTCTTCGGCATGAAGCGTCCCGTCAAGGACATCGTCGCCAAGGCTCATTCCGTCGGTGCCGTTGCCATCGTCGACGGCGCTCAGTCCGTACCGCACATGAAGACTGACGTTCAGGATCTCGACTGCGACTTCTTCGTATTCTCCGGTCACAAGATGTGCGGCTCGGCCAGCACGGGCGTCCTCTACGGGAAAAAGGCCATCCTCGAAGGGATGGAACCCTTCCTCCTCGGCGGCGACATGATCGAATACGTCAAGGAACAGTCGACGACCTTCAACGAACTGCCCTTCAAATTCGAAGCCGGCTCGCAGAACGTCGAAGGCGCTGTGGCCCTCCACGCTGCCATCGACTACTTGGAAAACCTCGGCATGGATAAGGTCGAAGCCCACGAAGAAGCCTTGACCAAACGCTGCCTGGAAGGGATGGAAAAGATTCCTCACATCCACATCATCGGCAGCACCGACCCGGCGGAAAAGACCGGTGTCATCACCTTCACCATCGACGGCGTCCATCCTCATGACGCAGCGACCATCCTCGACAGCTTCGGCATCGCCATCCGTTCGGGTCACCACTGCGCCCAGCCTCTCGGCGCTCATTTAGGCGTAGAAGCCTCGAACCGGGCCAGCTTCTATATTTACAATACGGAAGAAGAAGTCGACTACTTCCTGGAAAAACTGCCTCTCGTCCGCAAGCAGATGGGTTTTAAAGACTAAGGAGTGTTCAACGAGTTATGGAAAATATGAACGAATTGTATTCCGACATCATTCTGGAACACAATCAATCGCAAGCCAATAAACGCCTCTTGGACGTTGCCAACATCAGTGAACACGGCCACAATCCGAGCTGCGGCGACGATATTACCCTTCAGGCCGACATTCAGGACGGCGTCGTCAAAGACGCTGCCTATACGGGCCACGGCTGTGCCATCAGCCAGGCATCGGCGGACATCATGATCGACCTCATCAAAGGTAAGAGCGTCGAAGAAGCCCTGCGCCTGGTCGATCTCTTCTTGGACATGATCAAGCGGGAAATCACCGACGATGATGAACTGGAAGAATTGGAAGACGCCATCGCCTTGAAGAACATTTCCAACATGCCGGCCCGCGTCAAATGCGCCGTCTTGGCATGGCATACCTTAAAGGCTGCCTTGGAAAAAGGTCAGAACTAAATCTTCCTAAAAACAAAGTGCCTCTGTAGGGCATGATAAAAGGACAGTTCCTTGATGGAGCTGTCCTTTTTGTATCGCTAAGATGATATCGTTGTGTTACGCCTGAGCTTTATCTTCCGTGTCGGTTGTCCCCTTGAATTGGAGATAGACGAAGACGACGAAGGCGATGGCGAAGGCGATGACGCTGGTCATTTGCGCCGATTTCAGGCCCAGGGTCAGGTCGACGTAGTCGCCGCGGAGAAATTCCAGGAAGAACCGTTCGATGGCGTAGAGCATGACATAGAGACTGAATACCTGGCCCTTCTTGTGGGGGAAGGAGCTGTAGAAGAGGAGGGCGACGAAGACCAGGACGTCAATCTGTCCTTCCCAGACTTCGGCCGGCCATAAGGGCTGGCTGCTGTAGGTCTGATAGGCCAGGGTCGATTCGGGATAGACGATGCCGAAGTTGCCCCCCGTCGGATGGCCGAAGGCGTCGCCGTTCATGAGGTTGGCCATGCGGCCGATGGACTGGCCCAGGATGATGGCCGGTGCCAACAGGTCGCCGAAGGCCCAGGTGTCGATGTGATAGTGCTTGGTGTAGAGGTAGCCGGCAATGGCGCCGAATAAGAGGCCGCCCTGAATGGCCATGCCCCCTTGCCAGACGTAGGGGATTTCCGTCAGGTGATGCTGGTAGTAGGCCCAGTCGAAGAAGAAGACGTCCCACAGGCGGCCGCCGACGATGCCCGCCAGGCCGCAGTACATAGTGAAGTCGAAGATGTGGACGTGCCAGCCGCGGCCGTCGCGCTTCATGATGTAGTACGCCGTAAGACCCGACGAGATGATGCCCAGCATAAATAACAGTCCGTAAGCCCGGACGGGGAAGGAGCCGATGAAAAATAGATACTGATGCAATATAAAACCTCCTTTGGGTGTGGTATAATGAAAAAATATGGACGGGATTTGTTCGCGTTCACCATAGAATTATACAGGATTGAACTTTTTTTTCCAATCCTCACGAGGAGGAAAGAATGATGAAATATAACCGTGTCATAAAAACTTCCTGCCTGACGGGACTGATCACCTTGTCTCTGACGGCTTTTTCCTTTGCGGCCGTCCCCGGCGACGACAGCGCTAAAGCGACGGATCCGGCTTTTAACGTGCCGACCGTGGCCAACCCCATTCCCGATGAAGTCGTAAAGGACCTGGAAATCGTCGAAGACCAGGGCCGCTGGCTCGTATCGGACAAGGCCCTCAGCCGCTACGGCATCAAAGAAGCCGATAAGAGCAAGGGGACCTATTGGTTCCGCCTGCCAAAGGCTGAAAACGGCTCGACGGCCTGGCAGGGTGCTCCCGTTCAGCTGACCCTTCCGGGACGGGCCGTCAGCGGCGGCCGGACCATCAATATCAAAAACGTCCGTCGTCCCCTGGGCATCAGCTACGTCCTGGCCGAAAATCCGACCGAGAAAAACAGCCTCCTGCCACCAAAGCAGCCCGTAAACACGGCTCCCGAACTGCGCCGGGAAGGCGATCGTCAGCCGGCCGCCTCTAAGGAAGGGAAGATGGGCCTGGTCCTTTTTTGGGATCCCCTCATGAAGGAAGACCCTGATCTCCCGGAACTTCGGACTCACCAGCCGATCATGTCGCCGACGGCCTTCCGCCTGACCAAGAGCGGTATCGAGCTGCGCAACCCCGACTTCGACATGTTGGCCGAAACCTACGCCGCTAAGGGCTACGCCATGTGGCCTCTCGTTGACAATAACTTTGATCCCAAGGTGACCCACGAAATCCTGTCCGACAGCCGCCTGCAGGATACGATGGTCCGCCAGCTCATAGGCTATGCCCTCCTCTACGATTTTAAGGGCTACAACATCGACTTTGAAAACATCAATTACAGCGATAAGGATAAATTGACGGCCTTCGTCCGCAAGATTTCCGACGCCGCCCATGCTTACGGACTGAAACTGTCCATGGACGTGACGCCGCCGTCGGACAGCCCCAACTGGTCCATGGTCTACGACCGGGCCGCCCTGGCACCGCATCTGGACTACCTGATGATCATGGCCTACGATCAGGTCGGCCGGACCAGTCCCGTCGCCGGTCCCGTCGCAACCTACCCTTGGGTAGAACGAGCCGTTCAGAATACCTTGAAATTGGCGCCTGCCGATAAGATCGTCCTGGGCATGCCCCTTTACATGCGCCTGTGGTATGAATCGAAAGACGGCCGCGACCTGCCGCAGAACATTTCCGACTGGCCGGCTGTCGTCGGGACACCGCCGGTAAAAACGGCCAAGGCTGATCTCGGCAAGGATGAAGACCGGGTGTCTTCGAGTGAACCCATGAAGGTCGAAATTGAAACGGCAGCGGAAGAAGCGGCCCGTCAGGCTGCCGAAAACAAAGCGGGAGTCGTCGTTCCCATCGACTTTGACGGCAATACGTATAAACGGGCTGCCGTACAGCCTGCGAAAAAAGCTGTCAAACCGGCGGCATCGGCACCTCAGACAACTGCCGGCGGCAAGGCCAAGCTCTTCGTCCGGACCCTGACCATGGCCGACAGCGAAGCCGTTCTCAAGGCCTATAAGAACTACGTCGTCTGGAAGCCCGACCTGGGCCTCTATTACTTGGAACTGCCCTTAAAAACGGGGACTGTTAAAATTTGGATAGAAGATGAAAAATCCTTAAAAGCTAAGGCTGAACTCATCCAAACTTATGGATTGAAGGGCGCAGCTTTTTGGCGAAAAGGATTTGAACCGGCCCATTTTTGGCAGGGATTTGCAAAACATGAATTGACTTGACGCCATGAGGCCACTATAATAATATTCAAGACGCTGTAAGACAGGCTGTCTTTATTTTGACTGGGGCAGGATAGGAGGCTCTTATATTGGAAAAGTATATTCCACAGGAAATCGAAAAGAAATGGCAGCACGTATGGGAAGAACACCACTGTGACTGCTGCAGCGAAGACAACGGCAAACCGCCGTATTACGTATTGGAAATGTTCCCGTATCCGTCGGGGAATCTTCATATGGGCCACGTCCGCAACTACACCATCGGTGACGTCATCGCCCGCTACCGCCGCATGAACGGCTACAACGTTCTCCATCCTATGGGTTACGATGCCTTCGGCATGCCTGCTGAAAACGCAGCCATTAAACACAATATTCCGCCGGCAGAATGGACGTACAGCAACATTGAAAACATGACCCGTCAGCAAAAGGCCTTGGGCCTGTCCTACGACTGGGACCGCGAAGTAGCGACGTGCCATGAAAAGTATTATAAATGGACCCAGTGGATCTTTGAACTGTTCTACAAACGGGGCCTGGCCTACCGCAAAGAAGCCAAGGTCAACTGGTGCGATACGTGCAACACCGTCCTTGCCAACGAACAGGTCATTGACGGCAAGTGCTGGCGCTGCGACAATCCCGTCGTCAAAAAGGACCTCAAACAGTGGTTCTTCAAGATCACGGACTATGCCGACCGCCTCTTAGACGACCTCAAAGAACTGCCGGGCTGGCCGGAACGGGTCAAGACCATGCAGAAGAACTGGATCGGCCGCAGTGAAGGGGCCGAATTCTCCTTCGACATCCCGGAAATCGGCAAAAAGGTACCCATGTTCTCGACCCGTGTCGATACGATCTTCGGCGTTACCTACATCGTCCTGGCTCCGGAACACGAATACGTTGCCGACCTCATCAAAGGCAAGGAAAATGAAGCCGAACTCCGGGCCTTCATTACCCGCATGAAGAACATGAGCGACATCGACCGCACGGCGACGGACGCCAAGAAGGAAGGCATGTTTACCGGGGCTTATGCCGTAAATCCGGTCAACAACGAAAAGGTCCCCATTTGGATCGCCAACTACGTCTTGGCCGACTACGGTACCGGCGCCGTCATGGGCGTACCGGCTCACGACCAGCGCGACTGGGAATTTGCTAAAGAATTTGGCCTGCCCCTGCGCCTCGTCGTCCAGAATAAAGAACAGAACCTCGATCTTGCGACCATGGAAGGGGCCTACCACGAACCGGGCACCTTGGTCAATTCCGGTGAATTCAACGGCCTGACCGACGAAGAAGGCCGCAAAGCCATCACCAAATGGCTGGCTGACAAAGGCCTTGGCAAAAAGACCGTAAACTATAAGCTCCGGGACTGGCTCATTTCCCGTCAGCGCTATTGGGGCGCTCCCATTCCCATCATCTACTGCCCGACCTGCGGCGAACAGCTCGTCCCCGAAGACCAGCTGCCGGTTAAGCTGCCGGAAGACGTCGAATTCACGGCCGGTGCCGTATCGCCCTTGGCGACGAGCAGCAGCTTTGTCAACTGCACCTGCCCGAAATGCGGCGGCCCGGCGAAACGGGAAACGGATACGATGGATACCTTCATCTGCTCGTCGTGGTACTTCCTGCGTTATACCGACGCCCGCAACGATGAACAGGCCTGGGATCCGAAGAAGGGCAATCACTGGATGAACGTCGACCAGTACATCGGCGGCATCGAACACGCCATCCTTCACCTCATGTACTCCCGCTTCTTCATGAAGGTCTTCCATGACGCCGGCCTCATCGAAGCGAAAGAACCCTTTGAACGCCTCCTGACCCAGGGGATGGTTCTCCTCGACGGCAGCAAGATGAGTAAATCTAAGGGCAACATCGTATCGCCGGAAGATATCATCGCCAAATACGGTGCCGATACGGCCCGCTTATTCATCCTTTTTGCCGCTCCGCCCGAACGTGATCTGGCTTGGTCCGATCAGGGCGTCGAAGGCTCGTACCGCTTCTTGAACCGCGTATGGCGCATCGTTCACCAGTTCCGGGACATGGAAAAAGTCGGTGACTCCCATAAGGCCTATACTGAAGGGGAAAAAGAACTGCGCTTTGAAGAATTCAAGGCCATTTCCAAGGTCACCGAAGACGTCCTCGGTAAAGACGGCGAATACGGCCTCAATACAGCCGTCAGCTCGATCATGGAATTCGTCAACGCCATGCACGCCTATGCCGGTGCCAACACGACGATCCATGACGACGTAGCTCTTGAAGCCAATAAGAACCTGCTCAAGATGCTGGCGCCCTTTACGCCGCATATTACGGAAGAACTGTGGCAGATCTGCGGCTTTGAAGGCAGCGTCCACCAGGAATCCTGGCCGGAAGTCGACAAGACGGCCCTCGTCGTCGATGAAATCGAACTGCCGATCCAGGTCAACGGCAAAGTCCGCGACCGCCTGACCGTCGCCGTCGATGCCGATAAGGAAGCCCTCGAAGCACAGGTCTTGGCCCTGCCGCATATTAAAGAATTCATCGGCGATAAAAAAGTCGTCAAATTTATCGTCGTACCGAAGAAAATCATCAATATCGTCGTTAAATAAAGAAATGTGAATATACTTAACAAAGGAGGGGACTGTCTGTCAGGCAGTCTCCTTTTCTTTAGATTGTACTTATTGTAACGTAATCTATACCTGAAAGGAGATTGACATGAAGCCTTTTACGCCTTGGCCCGAGCGCATTGTCCGTCAAAACCACTGCCTCAATACCGTTCCCTGCGCTGTCTTGGTACCGGTCATTCACAAAGACGGGGAAGAACATTTAGTGTTTGAAGTCCGCAGTTCCAAGCTCGACTGGCAGCCCGGAGAAATCTGCTTTCCCGGCGGCCGCATCGATAAGACCGACGAGAGTCCCTTGGCGGCAGCCCTGCGGGAAACGAGGGAAGAACTGGGCGTTTCTGCCGACCACATCCACCTCTGGGGGCCTTTGGACTACCTGGAATCGCCTGTCGGCGTCACCGTCTGGCCCTTTGCCGCCTATATGGATACCAGTGATTTTACCCTCAGTGCCGGCGAAGTCGACCACACCTTTACGGTTCCCTTGAAATGGTTCGACGCCCATCAGCCGGAAATCGGCAACATCGAGCTGGCAACCCGGCCGGCACCGGACTTTCCGAAGGACCTGGACATGCCCATGCGAGGCCAGTGGCGGCCGCGCCGGACCTACCAGGTAAAGATTTATACGTACGGCGATTATAAAATTTGGGGAATTACGGCACATATCCTTGACAACTTTAGGGGTATCCGTGCTATAATACAACCGTAAGCTTTCCTAAGTATTTGTAACCAGTATAGTTAGGTATAAGAATAAAAACCGACAGTAAAATAAGACGTACCGTGTCAAGGCTATTTTCTCCTTTTTGCCTTGCTAGTACCAAAAAGTCTTGTTAATACTTTAAGATGAGAAAATGGAATGGTTATATTGTGATTTATAGCACTTTTGCTATTGATTTAACTTGTGAAAAGTTGTACAATGCACTTGTAAGCACTGAGACCGTGTGAATATATATCCAAGCTGTTTTTTTGTATCAACCGGACAATGTATTGTCTCAGATTTCAGGTTTTATCTTAAGGCTTTACTGTAAATTAACTATACACTAAGGAGAGTGGACACATCATGGATTTTAACTTAACAGAAGTACAACAGGATTTCATGAACCTCGCTAGAGATTTCGGTGAAAAGAGATTAGCTCCTACGATCATGGAACGCGACCATCAGGGCATTTATGATGACGCACTGATCGCTGAACTGCTCAGCTTGGGCATCACAGGCGCTTACTTTGAAGAAAAGTACGGCGGTGCCGGCGATGACGGCGGCGACGTTTTGAGCTACATCTTGGCTGTTGAAGAATTAGCTAAATACGATGCTGGCGTTTCCATCACCTTGTCTGCAACGGTTTCCCTCTGTGCTAACCCGATTTGGCAGTTCGGCACGGAAGAACAGAAAGAAAAATTCTTGGTTCCCTTGGTTGAAGGCACGAAACTCGGCGCTTTCGGCTTGACCGAACCGAATGCCGGCACGGACGCTTCCGGCCAGCAGACTGTCGCTGTTAAAAACGACGACGGCACGTACACCCTGAACGGCTCCAAGATCTTCATCACCAATGGCGGCCATGCTGATATCTACATTGTCTTCGCTATGACCGACAAGAGCAAAGGCAACCACGGCATCACGGCCTTCATCCTCGAAGACGGCATGCCTGGCTTCACTTATGGTAAAAAAGAAGACAAGATGGGCATCCATACGTCCGTCACGATGGAACTCGTATTCCAGGACGTCAAAGTTCCGGCTGAAAACATGCTCGGCGAAGAAGGCAAAGGCTTCAAGATCGCTATGATGACCCTCGACGGCGGCCGTATCGGCGTCGGCGCTCAGGCTCTCGGCATTGCAGAAGCTGCTTTGGCAGATGCTGTTGAATACTCCAAACAGCGTGTACAGTTCGGCAAACCGCTCTGCAAATTCCAGTCCGTTTCCTTCAAATTGGCTGACATGAAGATGCAGATCGAAGCTGCTCGCAACCTCGTTTACAAAGCTGCTTGCTTGAAACAGGAAGGCAAACCGTTCACGGTTGAAGCTGCTATCGCAAAACGCGTTGCTTCCGACGTTGCTATGCGTGTTTCCACTGAAGCTGTCCAGATCTTCGGCGGCTATGGCTACAGCGAAGAATATCCGGCTGCTCGTCATATGCGCGATGCTAAGATCACTCAGATCTACGAAGGCACGAACGAAGTTCAGCTCATGGTTACAGCTGGTGCTCTGTTAAGATAATTGAAGTTTATGATGCAGGCTTGGCATCAGCCAAGCCTGTTGCATAAAAAAAGACTTTAGGAGGCAAACGTAAATGGAAATATTGGTATGTGTCAAACAGGTTCCGGACACAGCAGAAGTTAAGATTGACCCCGTAAAAAATACCATCATCCGTGCTGGTGTTCCTAACATTTTCAACCCCTTCGACCAGAACGCACTGGAAGGTGCTCTGCAGTTGAAAGACGCTGATAAGGATAACGTCAAAGTCACGTTACTCTCCATGGGTCCTGAACAGGCTAAAGATGTCCTTCGTGAAGGTCTCGCTATGGGTGCTGACGATGCTTATCTCGTATCTGACCGTAAACTCGGCGGCTCCGATACGTTAGCCACGGGCTATGCTTTGGCACAGGCTGTTAAAAAAGTTGCTGAACTCAAAGGCATCGAAAAATTTGATTTGGTTCTTTGCGGCAAACAGGCTATCGACGGAGATACCGCTCAGGTTGGCCCGCAGATCGCTTGCGAACTCGGTATTCCGCAGATTACGTATGCTCGCGACATCAAAGTCGAAGGCGACAAAGTCACTGTCCAGCAGGAAAATGAAGAAGGCTACATCGTAACTGAAGCTAATTTCCCTGTCCTCATCACAGCCGTAAAAGACTTGAATGAACCGCGTTTCCCGACCATCCGCGGCACGATGAAAGCAAAACGCCGTGAAATCCCGACCTTAGACGCTGCTGCTATCGGCGTTGACGAAACGCTTATCGGTTTGAGTGGTTCTCCGACAAAAGTTCGTAAAACTTTCACTCCGCCTCAGAGATCCGGCGGTCTCGTTCTCAAAGTTGAAGACGACAACGAACAGGCAATCGTCGACCAGCTCATGGAAAAACTGACTGCCCAGAAAATCATTTAATTCAAGGAGGAACAGTGAAAATGGATTTAGCAGAATGCAAAGGCATTTATGTAATTGCTGAACAGTTTGAAGGCAAATTACGTGATGTATCTTTTGAATTGTTGGGTCAGGCCCGCATCTTGGCTGACACCATTGGCGACGAAGTCGGCGCTATTCTTATTGGTAAAGATGTAAAACCGTTGGCACAGGAACTGATCGCTCACGGTGCTCATAAAGTTTTCGTCTATGACGATCCTAAACTCGAACATTACAATACGACGGCATATGCAAAAGTTCTTTGCGACTTCTTCGAAGAAGAAAAAGCTAACGTATTCCTCGTCGGTGCAACCAACATCGGCCGTGACCTCGGCCCTCGCGTTGCCAACACCTTGAAAACGGGCCTTACGGCTGACTGCACGCAGCTCAGCGTTGACGACGACGGCAAGACCATCGTTTGGACTCGTCCGGCTCTCGGCGGCAACATCATGGCTGAAATCATTTGTAAAGACAACCGCCCGCAGATGGGTACGGTTCGTCCGCACGTTTTCAAAAAACCGGAAGCTGACCCCAATGCAACGGGTGAAGTTATCGAAAAAGAAGTCAAAGTTTCCGATGCTGACATGATGACTCGTTTCGTCGAACTCATTAAAATGGGCGGCGAAGGCGTTAAGATCGAAGACGCTGACATCATCGTTTCCGGCGGCCGCGGCATGAATGGTGAAGAACCGTTCGCTACGGGCATCCTGAAAGAATGCGCAGACGTTCTCGGCGGCGCTGTCGGTGCTTCCCGTGCCGCAGTTGACGCTGGCTGGATCAGCGCTCTCCATCAGGTCGGCCAGACGGGTAAAACCGTTGCTCCGAAGATCTACATTGCCTGCGCTATCTCCGGTGCTATTCAGCACTTGGCTGGTATGTCCGGCTCTGACTGCATCATCGCCATCAACAAAGACGAAGATGCTCCGATCTTCAAAGTTTGCGACTACGGTATCGTAGGCGATGTCTACAAAGTTCTTCCGATGCTCACCGCAGCTATCAAGAAAAAGAAAGGCATTGCATAAGTTACCTGATTGTGCATAATCAAAGCACTGTCTCTTGTGAGGCAGTGCTTTTTTTTGCGACATATTCCGGGTGGAAAGATGGTTTCTCTCACTTGACAAGGCCCGAAACGTGCCGTATAATTTACGCATACCTTAGATATAAGAGAAAAGCTTTGAAAAGGACAACACTTTACAGCTCCTTTATGACAGAGAGAGGTACGTTGCTGGGAGTACCTTATAAAGACTGAAAAGTTACCGCCTTGGAGCTGAGTTTCTGAACTGAGTAAGAAGCTCCGGACGCCCCGTTACGGCGCTTGAGTACGCTGGGATTTTTCCTGGTGAACTAGGGTGGAACCACGTGAGTAATGCTCTCGTCCCTTGAGGACGAGGGCTTTTTTTATTAAGGAGGATGTTTCGTATGGCAGAATTACTGTTGAAAGATGGAAGCAAAAAAAAATTTTCCGATGGCATTTCTCTTGCCCAGGCCGTAAAAGAACTGAGCAACAGTCTTGCTAAAAAAGTATTGGTCGCAAGGGTAAACGGCGAAGTCACGGACCTTCGTGAAACCATCGTCGACGGCTCGACGGTCGAATTCTTCACCTTTGCCGATCAGGAAGGGAAGGATACCCTTCGCCATACAGCCTCTCATATCATGGCCCAGGCGATTCAGCACCTCTATCCGGGCGTCAAGTTCGCCATTGGCCCGTCCATTGAAAATGGTTTCTACTATGACCTCGATACAGAACACCGCTTCACACAGGACGACTTCGGTGCCATTGAAGCTGAAATGGCTAAGATCGTAAAAGAAAACCTTCCCATTACCAAAGAAATTCTCTCCCGTGCCGACGCGTTGAAGATGTTCAAAGATGCCGGCCAGGATTATAAAGTAGAACTCATCCAGGACCTTCCGGAAGATGCCGTCATCTCCGTCTATCGCCAAGGCGACTTCTACGACCTCTGTGCCGGTCCGCACTGCGAATCGACAGGCCGGGTCAAAGCCTTTAAGATCCAGACCGTTGCCGGTGCCTACTGGCGGGGCGATGAAAAAAACAAGATGCTCCAGCGTATCTACGGGACGGCTTTTGAAAAGAAATCCGAACTCGACGACTACTTGAAGATGATGGAAGAAGCTGAAAAGCGCGACCATCGTAAATTGGGCAAACAGCTCGGCCTGTTCATGCTCAGCGAATACGGCCCGGGCTTCCCCTTCTTCCTGCCGAAGGGCATGATCGTCCGCAACCTGCTCATCGACTACTGGCGCGAAGTTCACCGCCGCTACGGCTACCAGCAGGTCATGACCCCGATGATCATGAACCGCGAACTCTGGGAAACTTCCGGTCACTGGGATCATTACAAAGAAAACATGTACTTCACCAAGATCGACGATGAAGACTACGCCATCAAACCGATGAACTGCCCGGGCGGCATGTTGGTCTATGCCAACGAACCTCATTCCTATAAGGAACTGCCCCTGCGCATCGGCGAACTGGGACTCGTTCACCGTCATGAATTGTCCGGCGCCCTCCACGGCCTGTTCCGCGTCCGCTGCTTCACCCAGGACGATGCCCACATCTTCATGATGCCCAGCCAGATCGAAGACGTCATCCAGGAAACGATCCGCCTCTTCGACGAAGTCTATGCAACCTTCGGACTGACCTACCACGCTGAACTGTCGACTCGTCCGGACAACTCCATGGGCGACGACGCTACTTGGGAAATGACGACCGATGCCCTGCGCAAAGCCATGGATGACTTCGGCCTCGACTACAGCATCAACGAAGGCGACGGCGCCTTCTACGGTCCGAAGATCGACTTCCACTTGAAGGACTCCATCGGCCGTACCTGGCAGTGCGGTACCATCCAGCTCGATATGCTCCTGCCGGAAAAATTCAACCTGACCTACACCGGGGAAGACGGCCAGAAACACCGTCCGGTCATGATCCACCGCGTCGTCTACGGTTCGATCGAACGCTTCATCGGCATCTTGACCGAAAACTATGCCGGCGCCTTCCCGACCTGGCTGGCTCCGGTTCAGATCAAGATCCTGCCGATCTCTGAAAAACACTTGGCCTACTGCCAGGACGTCGCCAAGAAGATGGAAGCCAAAGGCATCCGCGTCGAAGTGGACGAAAGCAATGAAAAACTGGGTTACAAGATCCGCAAGGCACAGATGGAAAAAGTTCCTTACATGGCCGTCGTCGGCGATAAGGAAATGGAAAACGGTGCCTTCGGCCTGCGCGACCGCTCGAAAGGTGATTTAGGCGACAAGCCGATCGATGACGTCATCGAACACATCCTTCATGTGAGCGCAACTAGAGAAGGCTAATCTCCTTTGTCGAAAGCATGCCCTATGGTAAGCCCTCGAAGGACGAAATCGCTTATACTGTCATTCGCTGTCTCAGGACAGTGAAAAGGGGCTGTTTTTAGGAACAGCCCCCTTTCTTTTTTCTATAAAGGAGTTTCTATGATAATCAACTGGTATCCCGGCCATATGGCCAAGGCCAAGCGCCTGATTCAGGAAAATCTCAAAATCATCGACGTCGTCATCGAACTCGTCGACGCCCGCATCCCGTTGAGCAGCACCAACCCCATGATCAAATCCCTCATCGGCGACAAGCCGTCCGTCGTCGTCCTCAATAAGGCCGATTTGGCCGATCCGGCCGTCGTCGACGAATGGGTGGCCTACTATAAACAGCAGGGGAGAAAGGTCATGGCCCTCAACAGCAAAGGCGGCAAGGGAGTCAAACAGCTCGTGTCCCTCATCCGCTCCTTAGCGGCGCCCAAGCTCGAACGCTGGAAGGCCCGGGGCCTCAAGAACCGCGCCGTCCGGACCATGATCCTGGGCATCCCCAACGTCGGCAAGTCGACGCTGATCAATAAGTTGTCCCACAGAAGCGCCGCCAAGACGGCCGATAAGCCCGGGGAAACGAAGGGCAAGCAGTGGGTCCACATCGGCGACCAGCTCGACCTCCTCGATACGCCGGGCGTCTTGTGGCCGAAACTGGAAAATCAGACCAGTGCCTACCGGTTGGCCGCAACGGGGGCCATTTCCGATACCGTCTTCGATATGGAAACGGTCATTTGCCGGCTCATGGAGGAGCTGACCGACCGCTATCCGGAAGCCCTGAAAGGCCGGTATAAGCTGGAAGCCCTCAGTGACAAGCCACTGGAAACGATTGAAGCCATCGGCCGCAAGCGGGGCTGTATCGTCTCCGGCGGCGTCGTCGACCTGGAAAAGACGTATAAACTCATCTTGAAAGAGTTTCGCGAAGGCGTGATCGGCGCCATTTCCCTCGACCGCCTCGGTGAATTTGAAGGGGATGAATGACATGGACATTGCCAAATTAAAGGTAGCCGACCTGAAAGAGCTGCTGGCCCAAGGCCGGGACATCGAAGCGTTGCTCTCGGCCATGAAGGGCGACGGCCGGGTGTCGGTCCGAAAGCTGGCCGACACCTACATGAAGCGGAAAATCAAGGAAGAAGAGGAACGGGAACGGGTCCTTCACCTCTATGATCCGGAAGGGCAGTATTACCGCCAGGGCCTGTACCATGTAGCCGGTATCGACGAAGCCGGCCGCGGCCCTGCGGCAGGTCCGGTCATGGTAGCCGCCGTCATCCTGCCGCCCTTTTGGGACTGTCCGGGCCTTAATGACAGCAAAAAAGTACAGCCCGCCAAACGAGACGAGCTGTACGATAAAATCATGGCCGAAGCCGTGGCCGTGTCGTGTATCGCAAAATCAGAAAAGGACATCGACCGCCTCGACATCTACCATGCGACGATGCAGGCCATGTACGAGACGGTAGAAGGCCTTGCCGTTCCGGCCGAAGCCGTCCTGGTCGATGCCATGCCCCTGCGGGACCTTACGATGCCGCATCGGTCCCTGGTCCACGGCGACGCCTTAAGCGCGTCCATCGCCGCCGCGTCGATCATCGCCAAGGTGACGCGAGACCGGCTGATGGTCGAATACGACAAAAAATATCCCCAGTACGGCTTTGCCGTCCACAAGGGATATTTGACGAAGATGCATATGGAAGCCCTTCGGGAATATGGGCCCTGTCCGATACACCGGCGGTCTTTTGAACCGATCAAGAGCATGGTGCAGGGGCAAGGCAGTTTTTAGCATAACTTTTAGAATAAATCCTTTCGCCACAATAAGATAGCCGCCGTAATCGTACAGATGAGGGCGATGCCGGATACGTAGAAGAAGCCGTTGGCCGTATCTTGGAAGGGGACCTGGACGTTGATGCCCCATAAACTGAAGATAATCGTCGGAACTGCCAGCATGATCGTAATCGAGGCTAAGAATTTCATGACTAAGTTCAGGTTGTTGGAAATGATCGACGCGAAGGTATCGGACATACTCATAAGGATGTTGGAATACATTTCAACCATTTCGATAGCCTGCTTGTTTTCGATGATGACGTCTTCCAGGAGGTCTTCGTCTTCTTCATACATTTTAATGAGATGGTGAAGGGCCGTGTTGCGGCGCAGGCGCATGAGGCGCTCCATGACGATGCCGTTGCCCCTGAGGGCCGATGTGAAGTAGGTCAAGGATTTCTGTAATTCCAAGAGCATGAAAAATTCCTTGTTGCGCATGGAATGGCGCAGTGTTTCTTCGAGATCATCCGTTCGGTGATTGATCTGCATTAAGTAACGAAGGAATAAGGTTGCCGAACGATAGAGTATTTGAAATAAGAAGCGCGTCTTTTTAAAGGTGTGGAACAGGGGATAGGTGTTTTTCGTAAAAGCGCGCATGACTTCCGTCTCCTCGATACAGAGGGTGATGATGAAGTCGGATGTGATGAAGATACCGAGGGGCAGTGTGTCGTAACTGTCCGTTTCCAGGACGACGGGAATGTTGATGACGACGAAGATGTAGTTGTCTTCGATTTCAACGTGGGAACGTTCTTCCGTGTCCAAGGCGGTTTTCAAAACATCGGTGGGGATTTCCGTGACCATGGATACGAGCTGCAAATCGTCGGAATCCGGGTTTACGACGTTGATCCATGAGCCTTTTTCAGCCGATGCCAAGGAAATGTTTCCATCCAAGTGGCCGTTGCTGTGCTTGTAAACTTGAATCATGTTACGGTACTCTCCCTTTCTGCAGAATCAGGGCCTCTAACCCCAAATTCTAATATAATCATTAATCTTTCGTTCGTCAACCCTTTTGGGGATTTTTTACACAATCTTTGTCTGTCCCGGCGGCGAAGAGGTGCGGCTGGCGACGGACGGCTAATTATGGTATGATAACTATACGAAAAAATAAGGGGAGGCCTGCGTATGACCAGAAAATTCGTACTCACGGCTGATGAAGAGAGTAAACCATTATGCAGTTATTAAAAATGGAGCTGAGAGGCTTCAAATCCTTTGCCGATAAGACAATTTTGAACTTTGATAAGGGGATTACGGCCATCGTCGGGCCCAACGGCAGCGGTAAGAGCAACATTTCCGATGCCGTCCGCTGGGTCATGGGGGAACAGAACATCCGCCAACTGCGGGGCCAGCGTGCCGAAGACATCATCTTTGCCGGTACACAAACCCGCCGGCCTCAAGGTGCGGCCGAAGTATCGCTCTATTTTGATAACAGCGACCATGCCCTGGACACGGAATTTACGGAAGTCGTCGTCACCCGGCGCCTCTTCCGGTCCGGTGACAGTGAATACTATATCAACCGTCGGCCGTGCCGCTTAAAGGATATCCACATCCTCTTTGCCGACACCGGTATCGGTCAGGATTCCATGGCCGTCATCGGCCAGAACCGCGTCGACCGCATCTTGAACAGCAAGCCTGAAGAACGGCGGGTCATCTTTGAAGAAGTGGCCGGCATCAGCCGCTTTAAGGGGCGAAAAGCCGAAGGCCTGCGAAAAATTGCGGAAACGGAACGCAATTTGGAACGCATCGGCGACCTTACCAGTGTCCTCGAAGAGCAGCTGGAGCCCTTGCAGAAACAGGCTGAAACACTGAAGGAGTTCCGAACCCTCGACAGCGAACGACTGGCCTATGAAGGAACTTTGACCTTGCAGGAGCTGCGCAACAGCGAACGCCTCTTGGCCAAAACCGAAAACAGCCGCCAGTCGGCAGCGGCGGAAGAACAGGAAGCGGCCAAAGCCTTGACCGATGCCGAACAGCGGCGCAAGGCCCTCATGGCCTCCATGGCGGCGGAAGAAGAAAAACTGCGCCGCCTCGATGAGGAAGCCATGGCCGTGCACAACGAATTGGACAGCCTGACCCATCGCCAGGAAGCCTGCATTCAGCGAAAAGCCGAGCTGGCTGAGCAGCAGGCTGCCGATGAAAAGGATGAAGGCCAGCTCCAAGAGCGGCAGACGTCTTGGGAAGCCAAGGAGAAAGAACTGCGGCAGCAGAAGGAACAAAAGGAAACCGAGCTGGCAGCGGCTCAAAAGGCCCTGGCCCTGACCGAAACTTTAGTCACCCAAGCGGACGACAAGGCTAAACAAGCAGCCGACGCCCTAAAGGAACGCCTCGATGCCAATTCCAGCCGCAGCCGCGACGCCTTCATGCTACGCCGCGACCGCGATGACCTGCGCCGCCGCTTAGAAGAAAATGCCGACGCCTGTGAAGAAGCCTTTCGCGCTTTCGAAGAAAAAAAGCAGGCCTTGGAAGACTTGAAGGGCCGTAGTCAGGATGTCGAAGACCGAAGAGACCAGTGGCAGCAACGCCTTCGAGACCGGGAAAAGGAGGTTGCCGCTCAGAAGGAGGCCGCTGCCAAGGCGCAGGCCCTCCTGGAGGACGTCGAACGAGACTATCGCCGTCTTCGCAGTGACGTCGACGGGGCTCAACAGCGCATCGGCGTCTTACGGAGCATGGAACAAGAACACGAAGGCTTGGGCCGGGCCGTCAAGGTCGTCCTTACGGCATCGCAGCCCTGGCGCAGAGAACTTTGCGGCGCCGTCGGCGAATTATGCCGCATTCCCGGTAAATTTGCCGTCGCCGTCGACATTGCCCTGGGAGCCGCGGCCCGGTACGTCGTGGCTGAAAACGAAGGGGCGGCCAAACAGGCCATTTCCTATTTAAAAGAAAAGAAAGCCGGCCGGACGACCTTCCTGCCCCTGGATACCCTGAGAAACCGGACGCGGACCGCCGATGAAGAACGGGCCGCATCCGAAAAAGGCATCCTGGGTTTTGCCTCTGATGTCATTACGTATGAAGAAAAATATAAGACGGTCTTTACGTCTTTATTGGGGAAGACCCTCTTGGCCGATACGATGGACACGGGGTCGACTGTCGCTAAGAAATACGGCCACCGCCTGCGCATCGTCTGCCTCGACGGCACGCAGTTCAATGCCGGCGGCTCCCTGACCGGCGGCAGTACGCGAAATCAGGAAGGCTCCCTCATCAGCCGCAGAGCCTTGATGGAAGACTTGCAGCAGCACCTTGACGACGGTCAAAAAAAGCTCCAAGGGTTGACGGAAAAGGGTAAGGCTTTGCGCCGAACGGCTGAAGACGGGAAACAGGTCTTGGAGGCGGCCGAAGAAGCCCTGCAAAAGGCCAAGCAGGAATCGGGCCAAGCCGCATGGCAGGCTGCGCAGCTCGCTTCGGAATTGCGCGGCCTTGAAAAGACCGTGACCGATATGGATAAGCGCGTCGAAGCCCTCGACACGGCCCGCTCGGATATCCAAGCCGACCTCGTTTCCAAAGAAAAGGCCCTCTCGGCCCTGGAAGAAGAACCGGAAACGGACATTCACCAGTGGCAGGCCGCAGCCGATGCAGCCAAGGCCGAAGCGGAGCGGTGCCGGAAGAACCTGACGGAATGTCAGATCACGGCGGCGACCTTAAAAGAACAGGTCCGCCATGGGGAAGAACAGCTGACTCAGCACGCTTCCTGGCAGGACGAATTGACGAGTCAGCAGGAAATCCTTGCGCAACGGCGTAAGGACCTTCGCGAGCGCCGCCAAACGACGGAAAGGCTCTTACAGGAGCTGGCTCAGAATATCGAAGTGAAGAAGGCCGAAACGGCTCGTTCCGATGAGGCCAAAGAAGCTTTCTATAAGAGCCGCAGCGAACGGCTGCAGCAGAGCCATGACCTGGACGAACTCGTCGACGACCTGCGTAGGCGCAGTCAGACCTGGCAGCAGCGCCTCAATGCCGCCGATATCCAGATGGAAAAATATAAGAGCGATATCAGTCATCATGAAGAACGGCTGGCCATGCAGGGCCTGAGTCGGCAGGAAGCCATGGATCGGCGCCGCGAAGGCTCGCTGAAAGAGCTTCACGACAAGGTCAGTCAGTTAAAATCACAAATAACGGCCTTAGGTACCATCAACCCGGCTGCCGAAGACGACTATCAGGCAGCCCTGGATAAACAAGAATTTTACAAGAAGCAGTGCCTCGATTTAGAAGAATCGAGAGAAAAGCTGCGGGCCGTCGTCGCCGACATCGACAAGGCCATGGCTGACCAATTCGGTCAGGCCTTTCAAGATATCGGCGTCCATTTCCAGCAGATTTTCAGCTGCCTCTTTGAAGGCGGCACGGCCCATTTGGCCCTGACCGATAAAGAACACATCTTAGAGTCCGGTGTCGAAATCTACATCCGGCCGCCGGGAAAGAAACAGCAGTCTCTGACCCTCCTCTCGGGGGGCGAACGAGCCCTTACGGTCATCGCCCTGCTCTTGGCCTTTTTGGCCTTTCATCCGGCGCCGTTCTGTCTGGTCGACGAAGTCGACGCGGCCCTCGACGAAGCCAATGTAGAGCGCATGGCCAAGTATCTCCAGAATTACAGCGGCTCGACGCAGTTCATCGTCATCACCCACCGCCGCAAGACGATGGAAGCGGCCAATACGCTCCTCGGCGTCACCATGGAAGAAAAGGGCGTATCGCGGCTGCTGTCGGTCAAAGTAGATGAATTATTAAAGGAAGGAACATGATCATGGGATTTTTTTCAAAACTTCGAAAAGGCTTAGAAAAGACGAAACACTCGCTCATTCAAAATATAGAGACCGTCGTCCGCGGCTACGCGAAAATCGACGACGACATGTATGACGACTTGGAAGCGGTCATGCTGACCGGTGATATCGGCGTCGAAACGACGGAATACCTCCTCAATCAGATTCGGACCGGCGTCAAGAACCGGGATATCAAAGACGGGAACGACGTCGTACCTTACCTCGAAGGGGGCATCGTCAAGCTTTTGAATGAAAACGATGAACCCCTGCCGGAAACGGAGGGGACACGGGTCATCTTCGTCGTCGGCGTCAACGGCGTCGGCAAGACGACGACCATCGGCAAGTTAGCGAAATACTATGAAGAACAGGGGAAATCGGTCATGCTGGCTGCCGGCGATACCTTCCGGGCTGCCGCGTCGGAACAGCTGACCATCTGGGCCGAACGGGTCGGCGCTCCCATCGTCAAGCATCAGGAAGGGGCCGATGCGGCAGCCGTCGTCTTCGACGCCACGGCTTCGGCGAAAGCCCGGAACATTGATATCCTCCTGGTCGATACGGCAGGCCGCTTGCAGACCAAGTCCAACCTCATGGAAGAACTGCGGAAAATGGCACGCATCGCCGGCCGCAACATCGACGGGGCTCCCCAGGAAACGCTGCTCGTCCTCGATGCCACGACGGGACAGAATGCCGTCAGCCAGGCCAAGCTCTTCGGCGACGTCGTTCCTTTGACCGGTGTCGTCCTGACCAAGCTCGACGGCACGGCCAAAGGCGGCGTCATCCTGTCGATTAAACGGGAACTGGGTGTTCCTGTCCGCTGGGTCGGCGTCGGTGAAGGCGTCGACGACCTTCGTCCCTTCGATGCTGCTCAGTTTGCCGATGCCCTCTTCGACAAGAACGTCGCTGCCCGTGAAGAGGGCGGCGAATAAGGAGGGAGGAGGTCATGACCATCGTCGAAGACATGGGCTCGAAACTTGCGGCCCTGCGCCGGGAACGGCCCCTCATTCATCACATTACTAACTTTGTCACCATGGACGACTGCGCCAATGCGACCTTAGCCATCGGCGCCTCGCCGACGATGACCAATTCCGTCGAAGAAGTGGCCGAAATGGCGTCGGCCGCGAAAGCACTGGTCCTCAATCTGGGTACCCTCCAGCAGTGGACCCTGGAGGCCATGATCCTGGCCGGAAAGGCGGCAGCCCGTAAGGGCGTTCCCATCATCTTCGACCCTGTCGGGGCCGGCGGGACGACCTTTCGCACGGAAGCGGCCCTGCGCCTGGTCCGGGAACTGCCCCTTTCGGTCATCCGCGGCAATGCGGCGGAAATCACCTGCCTGGCCGATCATAAGAGCGGGAAGAACCTCGGCGTCGACAGCCTGGTCGGTACCACAGGCAGCGCCTTGGCGGCCGAACTTGCCCAAAAACTGGGGACGACCATTGCCATTACCGGCGCCGTCGACATCATTTCCGACGGCAAGCAGACGGCTGCCGTCCATAACGGCTGCCCCATGCTGACCTATGTATCGGGCACGGGCTGCATGACGTCGTCTCTCATCGGCTCCTTTGCCGCCGTCAGCGACGCCTTCACGGCAGCTGTCGCCGGCGTCACGGCCATGGGCATCGGCGGGGAACTGGCCCTTGAACGAGGCGGCAGTGCCGGTCCCGGTTCTTTTCACGCCCGCCTCTTCGATGCTTTTTACAGCCTGAATGGCGATCTGTTGCAACAGTATGGAAAGGTCTTGATTACCCATGAACAATGTTGAACTTAAAAGAATGACGGTGACGGCTATCTTCATCGCCATCGGAGTCTTGCTGGCTCCCTTCGTTTCATTTCCCTTCGGCGGGGCCCGCGTCTTTCCCCTGCAGCATCTCATCAACGTACTCTTAGCCGTCCTCGTCGGCTGGCGCTATTCGACGGCCGGTGCCTTCTGTATCTCGTCGATCCGCATGGCTATGGGCGTCGGGACGGTCCTTGCCTATCCCGGCAGCATGATCGGTGCCGCCCTGGCCGGCATCTTATATAAAAGAACCGGTTCCATCTGGGGGGCCGTCGTCGGTGAAATCATCGGGACCGGACTTTTAGGCGGCCTCATCGCCTACCCCGTGGCGGCCTTCGTCTTAGATTCCAAAGCCGTGGCCTTGTGGTTTTTTATCGTTGCTTTTTTACCCAATACCTGTCTCGGTGCCGCCTGCGGAGCCCTGTTATACCGCTTTTTGCCGGTTCGTAAATTGGCCGGCCAATTGGGAAAATAATAATTACAAGTTGTTTACAACCTTATATTGACTTATATAGTGCGGTATATTAAACTATAAAGTGGTACTGGGTTTTATGTTTGAGTTTCAGAGACAGTATGTTATATTTTTGTGAGTAGGATGTGTTTGAATGACAGAAAATATCCGCGCCAAGATTTTGGCGGAAGCCTTGCGTGAAATCGACCGGCACGGTTCCGATTTCCACATGGATGATTTAGCCCGCAAGCTGCGCATCAGTAAGCGAACCTTGTACGAATATTTTTCGTCAAAGCAGGAAATCGTGGAAGAAGCGATCAGTTCGTTTCTTGAAAGGGTCTACCAATACCATCGGGAGCTCGTCGACGACGACAGCCTGACCTGTGAAGAGAAATTGATTGCCTATTTCGACGTGCCGGATGAAAACTGGCAGGTCTTGTCGGTCCGGAAGGTCTCTGACCTTTTAGTGAAGATGCCCGACGTCTATGATCGATTGCAGTCCCGCTACCAAAAGGATTGGAGTCTCTTGGAACAAATCCTCGATGAAGCCCAGCAGACAGGGGCCTTCAAACCTTTTGACAAAGTCCTGTTATTGCGCATGCTGCACAGCGCAGCCGATGATATCATCGATTACTTCAATGATGTCAATCAAGATTCCAGTTTTAGTGCCTATATGAAACGTTGTATAAAGGTCTTATTGTACGGCATTAAAAATCAGGAATCGAAAGAAATAGGAGGAAAAAAAAAGATGATACAAAAACGCAAACTCGCGACGATGAGTGTTGCCGTCCTGACGGCTGCGGCGCTCCTAGCCGGTTGTGGTGCTGATAAAGACGCAGCGAAAGCGGCCGTTGCTGTCAATACGTATAAAGTCGTCGCCTCAGACACTCCCATTCAAGCTGAATACAGCGGTACCGTATCGGCTATGGATAAGGTACCCGTTCAGCCGCGGATTTCCGGCCGAGTCGTAGAAAAATACGTCCAGGGCGGTCAGGATGTCACGGCCGGCCAGGCCTTGTTCCGCATCGACAGCCGTACGTACGATGCCGCCTTAGCCCAGGCCCGGGCAACGCAGGCCCAGTCCGAAGCCAGTTTAGCCAACGAGCAGTTAAATCTGCGCCGTTACCAGGCCCTGGCCAGCCAGGATGCCATTCCGCAGCAGACCGTAACCGACCAGGAAGCGGCTACGCGCCAGCAAGCAGCTGTCGTCGCGGCCAATGCGGCCCAGGTCGATGCCGCCCAGGATAACGTCGACGATACCATCGTCTACGCACCCTTCAGCGGTAAACTGAACGTCGACGACGTCCCCATCGGTACCTTTGCGACAGCCGGTTCGACGGCACTGGTCACCATTTCGTCGAGCAACCCGGTCTATGTCGAATTTTCCATCAGTGAAGCCGAATACCTGCAGATGACCAAGCAGGGCAGTGACGGCGCTGGCAATAACTGGGGCGATCACCTCCTGCTCCGCCTGAGCGACGGCTCCATGTATCCCTATGCCGGCCGTATTGCCCAGGTCAACCACGGCATGGACGGCAGCTCCGGATCGATCGTCATCAAAGCTGTCTTTGACAATCCGGAAAACCTCCTCATCCCCGGCCTCTATGCTACGGTCATTTCCGATACCAGAATTCAACGCAGTGCCTTGTCCGTACCTCAGCGGGCTGTCCAGCAGCCCCTCGGTAAATACTACGTTTCTGTCATCGACGGCAATGGACAGGCTCAGACTCGGGAAGTTACGCCGGGCCAGAAAGTCGGTAAATTCTGGATCATCACCAGCGGACTTCAGAGCGGCGATATCGTCATCGTCGACGGCTATCAGAAAGCCAAGGGAGCGACCCTCGACCAGCACCTGCTGACCAAGGCGGATATCGATAACGATAACTCCAATACGGCTTCTGACTCGTCGTCAAACAAGTAGGGAGGCGAGACCGTGATATCAAAGTTTTTTATTGACAGGCCTATTTTCGCCGTCGTCATTTCCCTGATCATCTCCATCCTCGGTCTGCTTTCCATCGCAACCCTGCCGGTAGCTAAATACCCGAACGTTACGCCGCCCCAGGTCTGCGTGTCGGCATCTTACCCCGGGGCCAACGCCGAAGTCATCGGCACGACCGTCGCCAGCGTCATCGAACGCCAAATGGTCGGTGTCGACGACCTGGTCAGCTTGGAAAGTTCCAGTAATGACAACGGGACCTATTCGCTGACGGCCCAGTTCGAAACGGGCAGTGACGGCGACATGGATACGGTCAATACCCAGAACCGCGTCAGCCAGGTTTCTTCGACCCTGCCGTCAGAAGTTACGGCGACGGGCGTTACAGTCCAGAAGTCGACGAGTTCCATGGCCATGGTATTCGCCCTCGTTTCGCCGAATGGGTCGTACGACGCTACGTTCATGAAGAACTATGCGACCCAGTACTTCATGGATGCCTTGAAATCCGTTCCCGGCGTCGGCAGTGTTCAGGAATTCGGTTCGGACTATGCCATGCGTATTTGGCTCAATCCGATGAAGATGAGCATCCTGAACGTCACGCCGACGGATGTCATTTCGGCCATTTCGGCCCAGAACACCCAGGCTGCCGTCGGTACCATCGGCGCTCAGCCGTCGGCCAACAACCAGACCTATCAGTACACCATGCGTACCGACGGCCGTCTGCAAACGGCCGAACAGTTTAAGAACGTCATCATCCGCACCAACTCCGACGGGACCATGGTCCGCGTCGGCGACGTAGCGGAAGTTAACTTAGGTTCGAAAGACTACAGCGTCACGTCCAAACTCAATGACAGTAATGCTGCCGGCTTCATGATCAGCCTGACGGCTGATGCCAATGCCATGCAGTCCGTCAGCGGTGCGAAAGCCGTCCTTGAAAAGGCCAAGGAATCCTTCCCGTCCGATATGGACTATGAAGTCGTATACGACAGCACGAAGTTCGTCCGGGCCTCCATCGAAGAAGTTATCCAAACCTTCATCGAAGCCCTGCTCTTGGTTGCCCTCATCGTATACCTCTTCCTCCAGAGCGGCCGGTCGACACTCATTCCGTTGATCGCCGTCCCGGTATCCCTCCTCGGTACCTTTGCCCTCTTTTCCGTCCTTGACTTTTCCATCAACACCTTGACCTTGTTCGCCATGGTCTTGGCTATCGGCCTCCTCGTCGACGATGCTATCGTCGTCATCGAAGCCGTCGAATATGAAATTAAATACAACGCCCGAAGTCCGCGAGAGGCGACGATCATCGCCATGGAAAACGTACAGAACCCGGTTATCGGCGTCGCCTGCGTCTTGGCTTCGGTCTTCATCCCTGTCGCCTTCTTAAGCGGCATGAGCGGTATCCTCTACCGCCAGTTCGCCTTGACCATTGCCGTCTCGGTCCTCATTTCGGCCTTCGTCGCCCTGACCCTGACGCCGGCCATGTGCGCGACCATCTTGAATATCCATAAGCCCGAAGAAAATCCAAAAGGGATTTACAAATTCTTCAATAAATTCAATGAATGGTTCGACCGCCTCATCGCAGGCTATGGCAAGATCCTGGCTCACTTACAGCTCCACCTGCGCTGGTGCGTCGTCTTCCTGATCGTCATCAGTGCGGCCACCCTCGGCGTCTTCCGGGTCATGCCGACGGGCTTCGTACTGGCTGAAGACAGTGCCTTCGTCATGATGGATATCACCCTTCCGGAAGGTATTTCTCAGACGGAAACGAAGAAAATCAGTGAAGAAATGGGCAACTGGCTCAAAGAACAGCCCGGCGTATCGCAGGCCATGAATATCGTCGGCTACGGCCTTCTGGCAGGCGGCCAGAAGTCGAACGCCGCCGCTGCCTTCATCGGCCTTGACGACTGGGATGAACGGACGACGAAGGATCTCTCCGTCGACGCTTTGATGGGTAAGATCATGGCCCGCGGCGCCCAGATTCCCCAGGCCTCGATCATCGCCTTAAACCCGCCGCCAATCGATGGCATGGGTACGTCGTCAGGCTTCACCATGCAGCTCGAAGACCGCGGCGGCCATACGACGGCCGAACTGTCAGAAACGGCACAGAAAGTCATCGCCGCTGCCCGTCAGCGTCCGGAAATCGGTTCGGTCTACACCGCTTTTGCTGCGGATACACCGGGCTATGAGCTCGAAATCGACCGCGACAAAGTCGCCCGTGAAGGCGTCTCCCTGAGCGACCTCTATTCGACGCTCCAGTCCTTCTACGGTTCCTATCAGGTCAATGACTTCACCATCTTTGGCCGTAACTTCAAGGTTATCGTCCAGGCTTCTCCGGAATTCCGTGAAACCGTCGATGCCAACAACCATATCTATGTCCGCAACTCGAGCAACCAGCTCGTTCCGGTATCGAACTTCGTTCGTCCGAAACCGATGGGATCGGCATCGATCATCACTCGTTTCAATGACTATCCGGCTATTACCATCCAAGGGGCTCCGGCCAATGGCTACAGCTCCGGCGACGCCATTAAAGCCTTGGAAGAAATCGCAGCCGATACCCTCGGCGAAGGCTATGCCTACGAATGGAGCGGCATGAGCCGTGAAGAAATCGAAGCCGGCAACAAGACGGTCTACGTCTTTGCCTTGGCCATCCTCTTCGTCTTCCTCGTCTTGGCAGCCCTCTATGAAAGCTGGAAGGTTCCCTTTGCCGTACTGTTCAGTCTGCCGGCCGGTGTCTTTGGGGCAGCTCTCTTTGCCTACCTCCTGAGCCAGCAGAACAACATCTACTTCCAGATCGGTATCTTGGCCGTCATCGGCCTGGCTGCCAAGAACGCCATCCTGATCATCGAATACGCCAAAGTCCGTGTCGATGAGCGCGGCATGGATCCCGTGTCGGCTGCTATTGAAGCCGCCAAGATCCGTCTGCGCCCGATCATCATGACGTCCCTGGCCTTCGTCGTCGGCTCCATTCCGCTGGCCATGGCCTCCGGTGCCGGTGCCGCCTCGCGTGTCAACATGGGGATCACCGTCGTCTTCGGTACGTCCGTTGCGACCATCGTTGGCGTCTTCCTCATTCCCATGATGTTCATCATCGTCGAAAACTTTGGCCATAAAAAGGTGAGACCAAAGAGTGAAGTCGGACGGCTGAAAGACATGTAGCCCCCGGTTCATACCTTGTTTTATACTATCAGCACGCTCTGTCCTTTGGGGCAGGGCGTGTTTTTTTGTGGCTTCCATCCGTCTTTTTTGATCTGCCGAAAGTATGGAAAAGGGGATACAGAGGCCGTACATCTATCGGTTTTGACACACTTTGTATTGACAGAATCCGACTTTCTATGTTATATAGTAATGAGGTAAATGAGAAATTCGTCTTTTACCATGGCTAACATCGGAGGGACTGCACCGCGAGTCCCGGAGATCCGGTCATGGCAGCTGTTTTCCTTTCACCGGCATGAATCACTGTCGGCACGATTTAAATAGTGAAAGCCTTTTCCCTTGGCGGGAAGAGTCCTTATAGCGTTTTATGGTGGTAAAAAAGGAGGCAACAATATGAATGTATTCTCACGATTTATGAAATTGGCCGTCGTCCTGGCAGTCAGCCTTTTGGCGATGGTCGTCCTCGGCGGCTGCGGCAGTTCCGACAAATTTGCCGGCGAATGGACCGGTACCGGGCGCTACAACCAGACCGATTTTGACTGCTTTTATGATTTAAAGATTGAGAAAGACGGCAATGGCAACGGTTATACCATCGAACAGACCCGCTCCTATTGGAATGCCAAGGAAAGCATAAGCGGCAGCAGTGCGTCCTACAGTTGGCAGAATGAAACGGAAAAACTGACGGGGAATCTCCAAAACGAGGTATTGAAAATTTCGGGCAATACCCAGGCATCCCTGACCTATAACGAAGAAAAAGAAGAACTCCAGTATAAGACCGGCGATTCCATCATTACCCTGCAAAAGAGCAAAGACGCAGCCGGTGACTTGGATTCCTTTAAAAATCGTCAAAAAGAAGAACTGCTGGACAAGTTGAATAAATTGGGGAGAAACTTCTCCTTCACCGAGTAAGGCCACCGATGTTACAACCTAAGGAGGTAATCGAATGAGTTCTCTGTCAAAATTCATGAAATGGGCTGTTCTTACAGCGGTCAGCATCTTTGTGGTCGCCTTTATCGGCGGCTGCGGCAATACAGAACACTTTGCCGGTGAATGGATCGGATATGGTAAAACGGGTTTCCCGAAGGAAATGGACTGCGTCTACGACGTCAAGATTGAAAAGACCGACAATGGGTATACGGTCAGTTTGGACCGGAGCAATTGGGAATTAAAGGACATCCCCGATCCGGGTTTGATCGACAGCATCGTCAATGATGACAATCAGCAGTATGAATGGACGACGATGAAGGAAATGAACCTCAAGGCGACGGAAAAAGACGACGTCCTTACGACGACGACGGAAAATCCCCTGACCTTCACCTATGTAGAGAAGGACGGAACGCTGGAACTGTCCTTTAAAGACTATTCCCATCAGGATGAACAGGTAACGGTACAGCTCCATAAGGCCGAAAAGGGCGAAGTAGAAGACTTTAAGAAACGCTCGAAAGAAGATCTTTTAAAAGCCATGACGCCGGACAATCAGCATTCTTTTAAGGAATGATCCGGTAAGACAGGATCCATAACGACATAACAGGCCATAGAAAAAGGACTACCGATTCACGAGGATGAATCAGTAGTCCTTTTCGATGAGAAGGCGTCAGGCCTTATCGGACAGAATCCGTTCTTTCAATTCTAAGTAGCGGGTCGTATAGTACGGTGTCAGCTGGGCTTCGCGCAGGTCGTTGCCGAAGGGGCGGCGGCTGATGGAAAGAATGGGCGGGCTCTGGATCCGTTTGGCAACGGCAAATCCCGAGAGGAGACGCCACCACCGTTCGAGGTCGTCGATGAATTCCCTGGCTGTCGGAAATAATTGGTGGACGTCGACAGCGCAGCCGATGTTCTTTTCCAGGGTCCCGTCGAGGTACCAGGTAAGGATCGATTCGGGCGTAGCCCTTTGCCAGCGTTCGACGAAGGCGGCGAAGAGGTAGTCGTGATAGGGATAGATGAGGGGGTCGCCCTGTCCCTTGGTGATATCCTGCTTGTTCGACAGTTCGGCGCTGGGGACGATGTCGATGCTGCCCTGAGGGACGATTTGGCGGCCGAAGACCTCGTCGTTGAGGTAGTGGGCCAGTTCGTAGACCTGATGCTTCCAGAGGTCAGCCGTGGCGGCTAAATAGCCGGCGCTGTCGCCGTAGAGGGTGGCATAGCCGACAGACGTTTCGGCCTTATTGGCGTTGCACGTGAAGACGCCGCCAAAGGAGGCTGCCGCAGCGGCCAAGATACGGCTCGAGCGGTCCCGGGCCTGGATGTTTTCTTCGATGAAGCTGGTCAAGGCGAGGCTTCCCTTTTCCTTTTCGCCCTGATGGAGGACGGTTTCCCTGAACTGCCTGCGCGTCAGCTCCAGGCTGTCCTGGACGGGGATGACCGTATACAGGCAGCCGATGTTGTCGGCCAGTTCTTTGGCCAGGCTCTTGGTCGTGTCCGAATTGTAGCAGCTGGGCATGTTGACCAAGAGGATGTCCTCCGGCGGCAGGACCGTCGCATAGAGGGCGGCGTTGACGGCCGAATCGATGCCGCCCGATACGCCGATGACGACTTTATGGACACCGATGGCATCCATGAAGTGCTTGAGGCCGTAGTGGAGGCTGTCGTAAATATCTTCGATCTGGGACTTTTCCGGCTGCACCTGAGATGGAGACGTAAAGGTCTGCGTCGTTTCGTCAAAGTCGACGAGGAGGAGCTCTTCCGTAAAGGGCTTGCAGGCGCTGTGGTGGCTGCCGTCTTTTTGGTAGGTGCTGCTGGCGCCGTCAAAGGTATAGATGTTCTTGCCGTTGTTCTGGATGCCCGTACAGTTGACGTAGACCGCCGGGCAGTGAATCTTGTCGATGGCCTGGCCGAAGAGGCGGTGGCGGCGCTGGGTTTTTCCTAAGGTAAAGGGCGAGTTTGAAATATTGACGAATAAGTCGATATCGTACATCTTGCCTAAATAGTGCATCGGTTTGAAAGGATAGTTTTCATCCCAGCTGTCTTCGCAGATGAGGGGTCCGATGCGGAACTTGCGGCCGTCGTCAAAGGAAATCTGGACCGGCGACAAGAAGTCTTCCGGGAAGGCGTGCCGTTCCTGGGCGACTTCGATAAGGGACGTAAAGTAGCGGATGTCGCTGAATTCCCGGTAATTGGGAAGGAGGGTCTTGATGTAGAAGGGGTAGGGCGAACGGGCAGGGGACAGCCATTGGCCGTTGTAGGCGATGAACATGGCGTTATATTTTCGCGTCCGGCCGTCGAGGTTGACCCGGTCCGTTTCTTTGGCTACGTTGCCGAAGATGATGGCCATGCCCTGAGACAGGTCGCGGATTTCTTCGCCGAAGCGGACGCATTCGTCGATGTAATCGGGCTGGTCCCAGATGTCGCCGATGAAGTAGCCGGGAATGGCAAGTTCCGGGAAGACGACGATGTCACAGCGGGCTGCCTTGGCCTTGGCGATGAAGTCCTTCATGACCGCCGCGTTCTGCCGAGGATTGCCGGGATAGACCCGGGTCTGGGCGAGTGCTATTTTAAACAAGGAAAAGCCTCCTTTTCATAGGTGAGAATCTATATACTACCTCATCTTATCATAAAACGGTAGCTGCGAAAAGGTTGGCCGCCTGCGGTCGGCGAAAAAAACATGACAGAATGGCGTCCTTGCGGTATACTTAATGTATTATCAAGATTGAAGGAAGGTCTTTCATGAAAACGCTGCTCACCATTTTGAATGCGAAATTTATTCAGTCGTCCCTGGCCATTCGCTGCCTGACGACGGCCTGCGCTCATCGAGGCGTCGCCGTCGATGCGGCTGAATATACGATCAATCAAAATCCCTACGACATCCTGCGTCACATAGCAGCCTTTAAAGCCGACGTCATCGGCTTTTCCTGTTATATCTGGAATATTGAAATGACCTGCCATATCATCACCTTAGTCAAAAGCGTCTTCCCCGAAACGAAGATCTTCGTCGGCGGTCCCGAAGTCTCCTATACGGCCCGCCAGGTCCTTCTTGACTGCCCGGATATCGACTACGTCCTCCAAGGCGAAGGGGAAATCATGGTGCCGGATTTCCTGACGGCTCTCGAAAAGGGGGAAGACGGGACGGATATTCCCGGCGTCCTCGGCCGCGTCGACGGGGACATCAAAGGCGATGAAACCTTTCAGGAAATCGACGACCTCGACAGCCTGCCCTTCCCCTATGAAAATCAGGATTTTCGCGACCTCGACCACCGCATCATGTACTACGAAAGCTCGAGGGGATGCCCCTTTCACTGCCAGTACTGCCTGTCGGGCATGAACGACCGCGTCCGCTTCCGCTCGGTCTCGCTGGTCTTACAGGAACTGCAGACCTTCGTCGACGCCGGCGTGTCCCAGGTGAAATTCGTCGACCGGACCTTTAACTGCAATCCTAGCCATCATCGGCCTTTAGTGGAATATATGATCGGTGTCGAGAAACCGGTCAACTTTCATTTAGAAATCGAACCGGCTGTCTTGACCGACGACGACATCGATTTACTGGCCAAGGCCCCGAAGGGACGCATTCAATTGGAAATGGGCATTCAGACGACGTATGAACCGACATTGAAGGCCATCCGCCGCCATAACGACTGGCCGCGGATCACGCATATCATGGAGCGCCTCGTCGCCCTCGATACGATGCACCTTCACCTCGACCTCATCGTCGGCCTGCCCTATGAAGACTATGATCACCTGCGCCAATCTTTCAACGACATCTATGCCCTGCGGCCCCATAAGCTGCAAATCGGCTTTTTAAAGCTCCTCAAGGGCTCGGGCATTCGCCGCGACTATCCTGATGATTACCGCTACGACCCGAAAGGGCCTTACGAAGTACTGGCCACGACCTGGCTTCCTTATGAAAAGGTGGCCTATTTGAAGGTCTTTGAAGACGTCTTCGAGCGGACGTATAACTCGGGAAAGTTTACGTATCTCTTGTCCTTTCTGGGCCGCCGGTATGCTCCGGATTACATGAAGCTCTATGAAGTCTTGACAGATGAGTGGCTTGTCCTTCATAATGACCAAAAGGCCCTGTCTGACGATACGCTGTGCCGTTTCCTCGGCCATTGCCTGGAGGATATACTGGATCTTGCGGAGGATCAAAAGGCTCTGGCCAAAGAACTCTTGGCCCTCGATATGCTGACCTTTTTCCGCTTCCGCCTTCATCCCGATTTCCTCGGCTGGCAGCCGGCAGCGCGCCGTGAGACCGACCACATCTTCCGCCATGAAGATTGGCTCTGCCGCTATATTCCCAACTATCGATTTACGAACTGGCGCGACATCAAGATGCGCTACTATATCTGGCCTGTCAGTCAGGCCATGAAGGCTGAACTGAGCCGGTACGGGACGGTTCCCGACGGCCCGGCCTATATCATTGCCGAGAAGAAGAAAGAACGGGCCGACTGGTTCGTCATTCCGGCAAAAGGAGAGACTTTGTGAACGAACGCTACCGTGTCTATTCGACCTATTTAAAAGAAACTTACGGAGAAAAAGTATATAAGCTGCCCATCAGCATCCCCGATACCTGTCCCAACCGCGACGGTACCCTGGGCGTCCGGGGCTGTGCCTTCTGCGGCTCCATCGGTGCCGGCTATGAAAACCTGCCGGCCTCGGTGACCATCGAACAGCAGATCGAGCAGAATATGGCCCATATCAAGCCCAAATACAAGGCCAATAAATTCATCGCCTACTTTCAGAATTTTACCAATACCTACCTGCCGCCCGACCGTTTCCGGGACTTCCTGACGGCGGCCTGCCGGCCCGATATCGTAGGCCTGGCCATTGCCACCCGGCCGGACTGCCTCAATGAAACCTATCTTGACATCATGGCCGACGTAAAGCATCAGTACGGCGTCGACATCCTCGTCGAGCTGGGCCTCCAGACGGCCAACTACAAGACCTTGACCAAGATCAACCGCGGCCATACGACGGCAGAATACGTCGATGCCATGATGATGCTCCGCGATTACCCTTTCCGGGTCTGCACCCACGTCATCTTGGACCTCCCTTGGGATACGATGGAAGATACGATCGAAACGGCCAAACTCGTGTCGGCTGCCGGTACGGATGAAGTCAAGCTCCACGCCCTGTACATCATAAAGAATACGGCCATGGCCGAATGGTACGCCAAGGGCGAAATCAGCCTTTTCACCTGCGAAGAGTACGTCCGCCGTGTCGTAGCCTTCCTCGAATACAGCCGGCCGGACATCATCTTCCAGCGCCTCATCGGCAGGGCGCCGAAAGAGGCGACGGATTTTGCCAACTGGGGCATGGGCTGGTGGCGCATCCGCGATATGATCGACGAAGCCTTAGAACGCCGTGACACCCGTCAAGGCGCCTTGTGCAACTATCTGCACGGCAAAGCTGTCCGTAAATTCATGACATAAAGGAGATTATTTTGGTAGAAAAGAAACTGCAATTTTCCGATTTGCGTGAAGCCCGGGCCGTCCTGGGCATGAAAGATGAATTTTTAAAGACGATGCAGCGTGAATTTCCGGACTGCCGCATTGCCGTCCGCGGCGACACGGCCATGATCGTCGGCAGTGAGCAGGAAGTCGAACAAGTCCTGGACGTCTTCGGCGCCCTGCGCTACCTGTTCCGGGAAAATACCTATCTCACGACGCAGCACGTCCGCTACTCAGCGGGCCTCATCAAAGCCGGGAGGGGCGAAGAGCTGCACGCCCTCTATGAAGATACGGTCGGCATTTCCGCCCGCCACCGCCTGATCAAGCCCAAGACACTGGGACAGAAACGCTACGTCGATTCCATCCGAAAGAACCTGGTCACCTTCGGCATCGGCCCTGCCGGTACGGGGAAGACCTATCTGGCCGTAGCCCTGGCTGCTTTTTACCTCAAGAATCGTGAAGTCGAACGCATCATCCTGACCCGTCCGGCCGTCGAAGCCGGCGAAAAGCTGGGCTTTCTGCCCGGGGACCTGCAGGAAAAAATCGACCCGTACCTGCGCCCTTTATACGACGCCTTGGCCGATATGTTCGGCTATGACCAGTTCCAAAAGCTCATCGAGCGCAACATCATCGAAGTGGCACCCTTGGCATATATGCGCGGCCGGACCTTAGAAGAATCGTTCATCATCCTCGACGAAGCCCAGAATACGACGCGGGAACAGATGAAGATGTTCCTCACTCGTATGGGCAACCATTCGCGGGTCGTCGTCAACGGCGATGCCACCCAGATCGACCTCGTCGACCGCCGCATGTCGGGCCTTACAGAGGCTGAAAAAATCCTCGACGGCGTCAAGGGCGTCGGCATGGTCCACTTCAGCGACGAAGACGTCGTCCGCCACGACATGGTCGGCCGTATTATCAGAGCCTATGAAAATTATTATAAAGATAAATGATCTGCCCGAAAGGACAGGGGGACACTGTATCAAAGGGGGTACCACTCGTGCATATCAACATCAACTATGAAGATCCTTCATTCGAACAGGAAGACTATGAAAAAGTTATCGAACGGGTCTGTGAAGAAGCGGCCTTGGTTTACGGTCTCGGACCGAATGCCGAAATCAGCATTCTCTTGTGCCACAACGACTACATCCACGCCTTGAATAAACAGTACCGCAACATCGACCGGCCGACGGACGTCCTGTCCTTTGCCTTAAACGAAGGCGAAGAAGACGGCTATGAAGGCCCGGATACGGCCCTTTTGGGGGATATCATCATTTCCCTTGAAAAAGTACAGGAACAAGCCGACGAGTACGGCCATTCCTTCGAACGGGAACTGGCTTACCTCACCATTCACGGCATGCTGCACATCTTAGGCTACGACCACATGGAACCGGAAGACAAGGCCGAAATGCGCAAAGAAGAAGAATTTATCTTACAGCGCCTGGATTACGTCCGCCAAGGCGAAGAATTATAAGGAGGACCTATTATCGTTATGGAATCGTTTAAATCGGGATTCGTCGCCGTCGTCGGCCGCCCCAACGTCGGTAAATCGACCCTTATCAACCGCATTATCAAGCATAAAGTCTCGATCGTCTCCGATAAGGCTCAGACGACGCGCAACCGCATCCTCTGCATCCATACGGACGAGGCTTGTCAGATCGTCTTCCTCGACACGCCGGGGATCCACAAGCCCAAGCATAAGCTCGGGGAATTCATGGATGAAGCGGCCTACCAGTCCCTGCGCGATATCGACGCCGTCCTGTTCCTCATCTCGGGCAATGAAAAGAAGGGGCCCGGTGACTTATTCGTCCTCGAAAAAATCAAGGATACAGGCGTTCCCGTCTTCTTAATCATCAATAAAGTCGACCTCATGAGTAAGGAAGAAATCCTGACCAAGATTACCGAATACGCCGAACTCTATCCCTTTGCCCAGGTCATTCCCATTTCGGCCTTAAACGGAGACAACGTCGACGCCGTCGTCGAAGAACTACGCAAGATCTTGCCGGAAGGACCGAAATACTTCCCGGACGACATGATTACCGACCAGCCCGAACGGCTCTTGGTGGCCGAAATCGTCCGGGAAAAACTGTTCCGCTGCACCCGCGACGAAGTGCCCCACGCCATCGCCGTCTTTACGGAAGAAATGAAAGACCGGGGCAACCATAAGGTCTATATCCGGGTCACGGTATACGTCGAACGGGATTCGCAAAAGCGCATCGTCATCGGCAAGAACGGGGCCGTCCTGAAAGAAATCGGCAACCTGGCCCGTCAGGAAATCGAAAACCTCCTCGGTTCTTCGGTCTACCTCGACATCTGGGTCAAGGTCAAGCGGGACTGGCGCAACAAGGCGGCAGCCCTCAGCGAATTCGGCTATAAAAACGAGTAGGGGGCCGGCAAGATGGAAGCACAACTCATCGTCCAATGTTTTCTTGTTTTTCTGATCTGCCTGATCATCAGCGCCGTCTGCGTTACGGGGAAGTTCGCCTTTGCCCAGCTGCGCAGGGAATATTTGGAAGAACTCATCCGCGACGGCGACGTATCCTTAAGGCCCTTGCTGTCTCTCTACGATAAGCCCATTATCTTCCTAGCGACGGCCCAGCTCGGCATGGCCTTGTCGGGCCTCATTGCCGGGGCTGCCGGATTCTGCATCCTCTACAGCCTTTACGGCCTCCTCGAGCCCTATGTCGGTCACGTCTGGATCTTATGGCTCATCGACGTCGTCGTGGCCGTCATCCTCTGCTTTATTCTCTGGGTCTTTGGCGAACTGATCCCGAAATCCGTCGGCCTCCAGCGGCCGGAAAAGAGCCTGCGCATGGTCCACCGCCTCATCCATCCCTGGAGCCATCCGCTCTTGCCCTTCATCGTCTTCGGCAACGGTCTGGGGCGGCTCATCTTGGCCGACCGCGGCCTCGACGTCACCAACGAAATCGACTTGGCTCATTCGGAAGATGAAATCCGGATGCTTATTACGGCCAGCCATAAAGAAGGGAAGATCGACCAGGTCGAAAGCGAACTCATCGGCAACGTCTTCGACTTTGCCGACCTCTTAGCGAAAGAAATCATGGTGCCCCGTCAGGATATCGTCTGTCTCTATACGGAAGAGACGATGCACCAGCATCTGCAGACCATCCGCCAGTCGCGGCACACGCGGTACCCCTTGTGTGAAGACGACAAGGACCATATACTGGGCCTGGTCCACATCAAGGACATTATGGATCTCTATATCCATAAGCGCAGCAACCTCAACCTCATCAAGCGGCCGATCCTGACCATTCCGGAAATCATGCCGGCGTCGAAGCTGCTCCAGCTCATGCGCATGCGCCGGACCTACCTGGCCATGGTCGTCGATGAATACGGCAGCACCGTCGGCCTCATCGGCCTGGAAGACATCTTAGAAGAACTGGTCGGCGCCATTCAGAATGAGCACACCCATGAAAAAGAAGAAATCCAGCCCCTGCCCGACGGAGCCTATGAATTTGCCGGGACGGTCCTCCTCGACGACGTCGAAGAGCTGCTGCACATCCCCGTCGAAGAGGACGTCGATACCGATACGATCGGCGGCTACGTCTTTAATGCCTTAGGCCATACACCGATTGTTCACGACGAAGTCACCATTGGAAACTACCGCTTTGAGGTCCTTGAAATGCAGCGCTTCCGCATCGTTCGCCTCAAGGCCGTTCCCATTCCGCCGCCGCCCGTAGCAGACGCCGGGCCGGGGGAAGGGGACGGTGACAGCCATGGCGACTAATCGATCCTTCGGTCAGCGGCCGTCACGACCTTACGACGGCATCATCCTGGCCGTCAAAAAGACGAGTGCCAAACAACTGGTCCTGACCGTTTTGACGCACCAGGAAGGGATTCTCCACGTCCTGGCCCGGCGCAGTACCCAGGGCAAGATGGGCTACGGTGCCTTGGCGCCTTTGGCGGAGATTTCCTTCGACGTCTTTGAAAAGGACGGCGTCCACACCTTGACCGAGTACGACTGCCGTGCCAATCGGCGCCTTCGCGACCTGACCTGGGACGGCTACGTCTATTCCCAGATTTTCGTCGAAATGGTCCTCCTTCTCACGGCGAGCGGAGAAAAAGATGAAGAACTGTACCGCTTGGTCCGCCTCTACGGACGGTCCATCGAAGTGAAAGACGTCCGCATCGTCACCCTCATCGCCGGCTGGCAGCTCCTGGCGCTGACGGGCTTTCTGCCGGAAACGGACGAGGCCCGCATCTTTTACCGCGGCCGGGGTTACTGTGACCAGCCCGTTTACTACATCGACTACCAGAATCGGGGCGACATGGCCGAACTGCCGCTTACGCCGGCTGTGCGCCAAACGTGGCAGACCCTTATCCGATATCCTTGGGGGACGGACGAAAAAATAAATCTGCGCAGGGGAGACCTGAATTTTTTAGAAGCCCTGCTCTATAACTACGTCAACCAGTGCAGCGAGGGGCAGATGAAAACGCCGGACTTATTGAAAACCGGCCTGCCGCCGCAGCCGTAAAGAGCCCGAAAGAACTGAACGCCTTTCGGACTCTTTTTTGCATCTCCGGAAACGGATCGGGCCCTGCCCTTCGGAGGCTTCCTTCAAAAAATGACAGTCCGGGATATATAGAAGTATGATTTCCGTAAGAAAGAGGGAAGGATGCCTGGTTCCGTGGCCGCCGGCGATGGGGCGATGAAGCCGTAGTTTTGGCGTACCGGGTCCATCAGGGACAGCCTTTATATTTCCAATGATGGAGCTCATCGTGCAGGCTTTCTACGACGGCCTGCCGGGCCATATCGCCATAGACTAACTGGGTATGGGCTCCTTTTTTCCATATCGGCGACGACGGGAGCTTCCCGCCGGTGATGTGACCGGCCAGAAAATTTTTTAAGCGCCGGATGAACCACGCGGGCAGGCGTTTGTGGTACTTTCGGTAGCGAATAAAGATTTGGATGCGGTCGGGCATGATGCGAAAGCCTTCGACGACGGCGATTTTATTGTATTCTTTCATGAGGTCTAAGGCCTTAGTGACGGCCTTGCCCGACGGGGAGGGCTGCCAGACGAGCTGGTCTTCGTCGGTGGCAACGGTCCCGAAAGGGGCTTTTCCGTTGCAGGCATAGAGGGTGATCAACTGGCCTCGGGGGACCGTCGAAAAAGGCGGCAGCCAGGAGGGGATCGGGGAAAATGCTTTTAGGGTCATGACGACACCTCCGTGAATTGAATGGTGTGACGAGCTGTCATTGCCTCTATTGTACACGTCCACTCTGAGAATACAATTAAGGGAAGATGTTCTCCTGTTAAAACCAAATTAGACCTTGTTTTTCCTGAATAAGGTGGTATAATAAAACTATTTCACTTTAGGTTCTGTGTACTGCAAAGAGAGGATGATTCCATGGTTCGCAGTATGACTTCCGGCAACCCGATCGGGCTGATCCTGGCCTTTACCGTGCCCTTATTGATCGGCAACGTCTTCCAGCAATTCTATAATATTGCCGACATCATCATCGTCGGCCGGACGATCGGCGTCAATGCTTTAGCGGCTGTCGGCGCCGTCGCCCCTGTATATATGTCCGTTTTTGGCGTGACCATCGGTCTGTCGGCCGGTTTTTCGGTCATCGTCGGCCAGCGCTTCGGCGCCAAAGACATGGAAGGCCTGCGCCGTTCTGTGGCGACATCGACGATGCTGGCCTTTGTCATTACCCTCATGGTTACGGCCGGTGTCAGCCTGGCCATGCCCCTTATCCTGCGGGTCATGAACATATCCGGTGTCCTCTATGACGATGCCTACCACTACATGATCATCATCGTTCTGGGACTCATGGCGATGATGGCCTATAACCTCTTGTCCAGCATCTGCCGGGCCCTGGGGGACAGTCGGACGCCCCTTTATTTTCTCATCGTATCGTCCCTTTTGAACATCGCCCTGGCCCTCTTGTTCATCGTCGTCTTCGGCTGGGGTGTACCGGGATCGGCCATCGCCTTGGTCATCGCCCAGGGCGTGTCAGCCGTCTTGTGCTTTGCCTTTATGAAAAAGCGGTTTCCCATGCTTCGCCTGACCCGCTATGACTGGAAGTTTGATTGGGCCTTTGCCTGGCAGCACCTGCGCCTGGGCCTTCCCATGGCGGTCCAGTTCCTCATCATTTCCATGGGAATCTTGATCCTCCAATCGGTCTGCAATACCTTCGGACCGGAGACGATTGCCGGCTTCGTATCGGCGACGAAAATCGAACAGTTGGCCCTGCAGCCCATGATTTCCTTCGGCATTGCCATGGCCGTCTATTCGGCGCAGAACTACGGCGCCGGTAAGTTTGACCGCATCCGTATGGGTGTCCGTCAATGTTCCCTGGTCTCCCTGGCCTTCTGCGCGGCAGCGGCTGTTGCCATGTACTTTTACGGCCGCAACGTCATCGCCTTGTTCACGACCGTTCACGATGATATCCTCATGGAACAGGCCCTCCTTTATTTAAAGATGTCGGTCCCGTTCTATATTTTTTTGGGACAAATCTTTGTCTACCGCAATGCCCTTCAGGGAATGGGCATTTCCAGCGTGCCTTTGATCAGCAGCCTGTTAGAACTCAGCGGCCGCAGCGTGTCGGCCTTGGTATTGGCTTCGATGTGGGGCTACTTCGGCATTTGCTGTGCCAGTCCGATTTGCTGGGTCATGGCGGCCTTGTTTACGGGCGGTTCCTACTATTGGGTCATGCACTCCATGAAGAATAAAAGGCGCTGCGTAATCGAATAGACCCTGTCGTCCTCGGGCATAAAAAATCCCGTCTCTCTTTTAGGAGGCGGGATTCTTTTCGGTTAGAGATGTTTTTCACCCCAGTGCTTCAATTCCAGCAGGATGGGAATCATGGAGTGGGCTTTTTCGGTCAGGGAGTATTCGACGCGGACCGGCATTTCACGGTACTGTTTGCGTTCGATGAGGCCGTCTTCTTCCATTTCTTTTAAGGATTGGGCCAGCATCGTATTGGTGATGCCGTAGACGGCGCGGCGCAGTTCGCCGTAGCGCATGACGCCCTTGTCGTCGATGACGCAGAGCAAGAGGATTTTCCACTTGCCGCCGATGATATTTAAGACCTTTTTTAAGCCGCAGCCCTGGCCGGCGATATTTTCGCAGATCGATTCGTGATTCATGGTATTCTTTCCTTTCGTAGTCCGTTTTTTCGTACTACCTCCAAAAAAACTTCGTACTTGATAAGTTTTACATACCATGTATAATATACGTATCAAAAGAAAAAATCAAGTCATTTACAGAAAGGTGGTCTTCCTCATGGAATACAAATTCACATCGGATAATTTTCAGCAAGAAGTCTTAGAAAGCAAAGAACCGGTCATGATCGACTTTTATGCCGACTGGTGCGGCCCGTGCCAGATGATGGGCCCTGTCGTCGCTAACTTTGCCGAAGAATATGCCGGCAAAATCAAAATCGGCAAGGTCAACACCGATGCCGAACCGCAGTTGGCGAAGGATTACCAGGTCATGAGCATTCCGAACTTCGTCTTCATCAAAGACGGCAAGGTCGTTGACCAGGCCATCGGTGCCGTATCGGCCGATGCCTTGAAAGAAAAACTCGACGCACTCCTCTAAGTGGTTATGAAAGAAGGGAACGCCATGATTTATGATGTATTGATTCTCGGTGCCGGCCCGGCCGGGCTTGCGGCAGCCATCTATGCCGGCCGCAACAACCAGTCGGTCCTGCTCATCGAAAAGGGCCAGGACGGCGGTCAAATTTCGCTCACGGCAGATCTTGAAAACTATCCCGGCCAGATGCTGGAAGGGGAGAGCGGTATGTCTCTTTCCATGCGTATGGCTCAGCAGGCGAAGAACTTTGGCGTTACACGCGCCCTCGATTCGATCGTCGAAGCCAACCTTTCCGGTGACGTCAAGGAACTGGTGGGGAAATCCGATACGTATCGCGGCCGTACGGTCATCATCGCCTCCGGTGCCAACCATCGTCAGTTAGGGATTCCCAGTGAACCTGAGCTGGTCGGTCATGGCATTTCCTATTGTGCCACTTGTGATGCCGGCTTTTTCCGCGGCCTCGACGTCTACGTTGCCGGCGGCGGCGACAGTGCCGTCCAGGAAGCCATCTTCCTGACCCGCTTTGCCCGCAAGGTCACTGTCGTCCATCGCCGCCATGAACTGCGTGCCGTCCCGGCCTTGCAGGAACAGGCTTTTGCCAATGACAAACTGGATTTTATCTGGGATTCTGTCATCGACGATGCCGGCGGCGACGGCAAACTGCAGTGGCTTTCGGTGCGCAACGTCAAGACCGGTGAAACGACGAAAATCGAGGCACCTGCAGAAGACGGCTTCATGGGCCTCTTCGTCTTCCTCGGCATCGTACCGGCGACGGATATGTTTGCCGACGTCTTGACCTTGAAAGACGGCTACATCGTGACCGATGAAGAGATGCACACCAACATCCCCGGCGTCTTTGCCGCCGGCGATATCCGCTATAAATCGCTGCGGCAAGTCGTGACGGCCGCTGCCGACGGCGCCATTGCCGCCATGGAAGCTTACCATTACTTGAATCACTAATATATGGAAGGCACGTTGACCGAAATATAGTCAGCGTGCCTTTTTTCGTTTTGCAGCAAAAAAACGCCCTGCAGTCATTAGAGATGCAGGGCGTTTCAGGTGAAGGCTTCTTTCCGGGAGCCTTCTTATTCGAAGGAGTTGATCAAAGTCAGGAGCTCTTCTTGATGGGCCGGATACCATTCATCATATGGCTGGTTGGCCTTGAGGAGGACGTCGTTTAAGGCCAGGAAGAAAGCCGGCAGGTTTTTCGAGGTGATCGTTCCGATCTGTTCGGCGACGACGCCCTTTCCGAGGGCGTAACTGCCGCCGGCATAGATGTTGAAGGCCGGTTCCATGGCGTCGCCGACTTTTTTTGCAGCACCGCGCAGGCCGAGGGCGGCCGTCTGCTGGACGGCACAGTTCGACGGGCAGCCCGAGAAGTGGCATTTGGGCAGGAAATGGCTGTCGACGCCGCGGTCTTTCAAGGTTTTGGCAACTTCGGCCAGCATGCCGTGAGAGTCGCGCAGGCCCTGCTGGCAGACGGTGGCACCGATGCAGCTGACCGAGTGTTCGAAGGCCGTCGTCGCCGTATCACCTGCTGTGAGGGCGGCAACTTTCCGGGCTTCGTCAGCCGTCAAGTTGATGATATACGCCGTTTCATCGGCATTGAGGCGGATTTCGGCGCCTTCTATCGTCGAGAGCAGCCCTAAGAGGTCTTTGAAAACGGACAACTTCGGCGTGCCGCCTAAAGGCTTGTATTCGACGTGGTACAGGCCTTCTTGTTTCTGCTTGCGGATGCGGGGGTCAGCGAGGACCGAGTCATCGGCACCGCTCTTGGCAAGGGCCGGTTCTTCGTCGATGGAGAAGTCCGGGATGCCTTCTTTGCGGGCTTTTTCGACAGCGTCGCGGACGGCCTTTCGGAAGGCGTCTTCGCCGAGCTGATCGAGGATGAAGCGGGACCGGTTCTTGGCCCGGTGTTCATAGTCGCCGTACTTCATGTAGACGTCGCGGCCGTAGCCTAAGATGTAGTAAGGGATGTCCATGGGATCGATGCCTTCGTCGATGAGGATGCCGAAGCGCGAGCCGTTGACGCCGAAGCCGCCGCCGGCGTAGACGTCGAAGGTGTGGTCCGGACGAGCGACGAAGCCCAGGTCCTTGAAGGTCGCATGGCCTTCGTTGTCGCGGCCGCTGGAGAAGCTGATTTTATACTTCCGCGGCAGTTTGAAGACGGGAATGAGGTTGATGACGAAGTTGGCGGCGGCCTTAATATAAGGCGTCATGTTGAAATATTCGCCGGGAGCGATACCGTGGAGCGGACTGGCCGTGATATTTCGCGGGTTGTCGCCGCCGGCGCCGATGCAGTAGATGCCGTTCTCGAAACAGTCCTGGTAGAGGTCGAGGACGGACTGTTCGTTGAGATGATGGATCTGCAGGGCTTCACCGGTCGTGAAATGGACGAGGTCCGTATCGTATTTGTCGAGGGCTTCTTTCAAAAAAGCGATGTGAGCGCTGTCGATAGCCCCGCCGGAGAAGCGGAGGCGCAGCATGCTGCTGTTGGCACCGCGTTCGCCGTAGCTGCCGAATTTACCGGAAATGCCTTTATATTTGCCGGGCGGCAGTTCCTTAGCATAAAAAGCCTTGGTCGCTTCGACGAATTGGGGGAAGCGGCTGCGTATTTCTTCCTTTGTTTCTGCTGTAATCTGAGTCATTTTTTAACCACCCCTTATAAAACAATGGATTTTTGTCTTATTATAACAGACTTTACCGGTCGGGGCAAAAAGAGAATTGCCGGAAAAATTGCATTTTCTTTCAAATTTGTTTACTCTATAGATATAAAATAGAGAGGTTCAAATTTACATAAAAACAGGTGATGGGTATGCAGTTACGCGACTGGCCGCTGCGCAAACGGCTTTTGTTTTCTAATTTCATTATGATTTTTATCCCCGTCTTATTTACGGGTATCGTCAGCATCTTCATCCTGCTGGGCCTTCAATTCGGCAACATCAACCGGACCAGTATCATTTCCTTCGTTTGGCCGGAAAGCGGCCAGAATATGGCCATCCAGTTCGAGCTGAGCCGCCTTCGCGTCCGCTCCGACCGCTACGACGGTAATTTGGCGCCTTTGCTGCTGGTAGCCGATCACTTGGAGGACCAGGGGCTCAATGTGTCCATTTGGAAGGACGGACAAGATCTCTACGATACAGCCGGTATCGACGGGGATTACCTCCGCCGCCAGGTGATGGACGGTGAGCCCCGAGGCCACGCCAGCTTTTCCTGGACCGGCGAAGGCCTGCGCTTTTATTACGTGTCACCCCATACGGACGTCCATCTGGCCGTTTCCGGCGCCGTGCCCTTGTACCCCGAGTCGGAATTCATCGATTTATCTTCCAAAGAAATCTTGAAACTGGCCTTCTATGTCCTGGCGGTCTTGGCCATTTTGCTGACCGTTGCCGTCGGCATCGCCTTGTCGCGGTGGATGGCCCGCCAGATCGTCGAGCCCGTCGAACGGTTGCGGGACATGGCCGATGCCATCAGTCAGGGGGATCTCGACCACCCCGTGCCCATCGTGTCGCGCGATGAAATCGGCGATACGTGCCGGTCTTTTGAACAGATGCGGCTCCAGCTTCGTTCGGCTCGGGATACGCGGGAAAAGTATGATCAGAACCGCAAGGAACTCTTGGCCGGCATCTCTCACGACTTATCGACGCCCCTTACGAAAATCGAAGGCTACGCCAGCGGCATCGTCGACGGTATTGCCAATACGCCGGAAAAGAGACGCCATTATTTGACCATGATCCAGGACACGTCGCGCCATATGGCAAAGTTGGTACAGACCCTGTTCCTCTTTTCGAAGCTCGATTTAGGGCAGATCCCCTTCCATTGGGAGACGGTTGACATCAGGGCCTACGTGGCCGACTATGTCGGGGAACAAGGGCCGCTCTATGAATCGCAGGGCCTCTCTGTCCGTTTCACCTCCGCCGTCGATAAGGCGGAGGCACGTCTGGACCGGAGTCAGTTCCAGCGGGTCCTTGAAAATATCCTCAGCAACAGCCTGAAATACAAGGATCAAGACCGGGGGCAGGTGGACGTGTCTCTCAAAGACGACGGCGGCCAAGGCTGGCTCTTGACCTTTGCCGATGACGGCCGCGGCGTCGACGACGCTGATTTGACGAAAATCTTTGAAAGTTTTTATCGCAGCGATAAGGCCCGCAGCAATGTGGCTAAGGGCAGCGGTCTGGGACTGGCTGTGGTGCAGCAGATTGTCCTTGCCATGGGCGGCACCATTTGGGCTCGCCATACAGAACCGAAGGGGCTCACCATCTGCATTCGATTACCGAAAGGAGAGGCATAAGATGAAGCGGATTTTAATCATTGAAGACGACAAGGGCATTGCTGAATTGGAAAGGGACTACTTGGAAGCCAACGGCTTTGCCGTCGATATGGCGTTTGACGGCGATGCGGGGGAGCAGAAGGCCCTTCAGGAAGCCTATGACTTCATCATCCTCGACATCATGCTGCCCGGCCGCGACGGCTTCCAAATCTGCCGCACGATCCGCGAATCGAAGGATATTCCCATCATCCTCGTATCGGCCCGGCAGGAAGACATCGACAAGATACGGGGCCTGGGACTCGGTGCCGACGACTACATCGTAAAGCCTTTCAGTCCCAACGAACTTGTAGCCCGTGTCAAGGCCCACCTGGCCCGGTATGAACAATTGACGGCCCGGGAAGTCCACCGTCATGCCCTCTGTTTTGACGGCCTTGAAATCGACGAAAGCGGCCATCGCGTCTTCGTGAGGGGGCAGGAAGTGAGCCTGCCCAATAAGGAATTTGAACTCCTCTTGTTCTTTGCCAAGAACCCGGGCATCGTCTTTAGCAAGGAAACCCTCTTTGACCGCGTCTGGGGCAGTGAAGCCCTGGGCGAAACGGCGACGGTATCGGTCCACGTCAACCGCATCCGCGAAAAGATCGAAGAAGATACGGCCAAACCCCGCTATATCGAAACGGTCTGGGGCGCCGGATACCGCTTCCACGGATAGAAAGCGATTTTTATAGATCCTTCCCGGTTTATTGTCAGTCTGTTCAAACTTTGTTTAACTTTCCTCCCTATACTGTAGCCATCATCACAGATGTATAGAAAGGAAAGGATACCATGGAGACTTATCAGACGAAACATGAAACGCCGGGGGTGATTTCCCTCGTCCAACGGCTCTGGCAAAGAGTCCTGTCACAACCGGCTGTCGTCCTCGCCGTCATGACGGCCATCCTTTGTTTTGCTGCCAATCACTTGCTGGTCGTTACCGACCCTGTCGAATCGAATTACGCCTTGACGGCCAAGGAAATGCTGGCTTCGGGTGACTATGTTTCGCCCCGCATCTTTGGCAATTATTGGTACGATAAACCGATCTTCTTTTATTGGGAGCTCATCGCTGCCTTTAAGTTGTTTGGCATCAGTAATTTTGCGGCTCGCTTCTTCCCGGCCCTCTTCGGCGTTGCCGGCATCCTCTTGGCCTACGCTTTTACGGCCCGGCTCTACGACAAGAAAACGGGATTTTTCACGGGCCTCATCTTGTTGACGACGGTCGAATATTTCTACCTGTCCAAGGCCATCATCACCGATATGACCTTGTTCGTCTTCTATTCGGCCTGCCTCATGGCCTTTTATATCGCCTACAGTGAAAAACGGCCGGCCTTTTATTATGCAGCCTACGCCTTTGCCGGTCTCTCCGTTTTGACCAAAGGTCCCATCGGACTCTTGCAGCCGGGGCTCATTATCCTGCTGTTCCTCTTATGGCGCCGCGATTTAAAAGCCTTGCTGCACCTTAAAATGATTTCCGGGCTAATGCTCTTTTTGGCCATCACAGCCGTCTGGTACGTCCCCATGTACATGATGCACGGCGACGCCTTCATCAGCCAGTTCATCGGCGTCCACAACGTCCTGCGGGCGACCGTATCGGAACATCCGCGATACGACGTCTGGTATTACTACAGCGCCATCTTCTTAGTGGGATTCATCCCCTGGGTCTTTACCCTGCCCCTGGCTTGGCGCGACTACGGCCTTACTCGGAAAATGGCAGCTCTTTGGAAGGAAAAGAAAGTGCGCCTTCCGGCCCTTTCCATGAAGACTCAGTTCCTCCTCGTCTGGGCGGTCACGATTTTCGTCACCTACCAGTTCATGGCGACGAAGTACATGACCTACACCTTCCCGTACATGATTCCCATCGCCATCGGCTTTGCGTCTTATTTGAAGAAATACGACCGCTTTGTCGTCAACATGGCCGGCATCGTCCTGGCCCTTTACGTCGCCGTGACCTACCTGGTCATCATCCCTCAGTGCCAACAAGCTTCGGCTTACGGCGTCTCCCAGATCGTCCGTACCGTAGCCGATGACCAGACGACGGTCGTCATGTACGGCGGCCGCTATTCCGTGTCCCAGACGTATTACTCCGGCCATCGGGCTTACCGCTTAGCTACAGCCGACCGAATCCGTGAACTCCTGCCCGGCGACATCAGCTGGAATGCGAAAAATGTCATGCCTTTCATGGCTATCGAAGACCTGCCCGACCACGACAAGGTCCTGGCCCTGGTCAATGACCGCGAGGAAGCCCACTTCCTTCAGGAAGTTCCCGGCCATTGGAAATGGATCGGTCAAAAAGGCGTCTGGGTCGTTTACCAAAAAGAAAGCGATTTGTAGTCCCCTTGGAATGGCCTTGTGACTGAATTGTAAAGGCCGGCGCGTATACTATAGTCAATCTTAAATGAAGGGATTGATATCTATGAAAAAGTTTCAGAATATAGTACGAATGGCTTTAGTATTGGCTGTTACGACGGCAACCTTCAGCGGCGCTGCCCTGACGGCCCAGGCTGCAGAACCGAGACCGTACAATCAGCAGTGGGAACAGCACGATAACGACCGCAATCGTGACAACCACAACGATAAGAACCACAAAAACGACAAAAATCACAAGAAATACAAGAACGACAAGAAGTACAAGAACGATTGGAAAGAAAAAGAAAATCCTAAAAAAGATGTCGACCAGGCCAACCGTAAAGCCAATATCGCTATCGGCGTCGCTGCTATTGCAACGATCGTCGCCTTGTCGAAATAAGATCGATTCCAAGACTGTCCTTTTGGGGCAGTCTTTTTTTTGTGCCGGAACCTTTGGGGGCCATCCTTGTCAAGGGGCGGTCCGATGGGTATAATAAAATAGTATATAACGATAAAGGATGTGTTTGTTATGCAATTGACGCCGCGCCTGGAGGCGGCCGTGTCTCTGATTCCTAAGGGGACGGTCATCGCCGACATCGGGACCGACCATGCTTATATTCCGGTCCATACCTGTGAAACGGGGTGGTGCCCGTCGGCCATTGCCGCCGATATCGTGCCGGGACCCCTGGCGGCGGCCAAGGCTCACGTCGCCGGTGCCGGCCTTGCGGACCGTATCGACTGCCGCCTCGGCGACGGCCTGACCTGCGTTGAAACAGGGGAAGCGGACGGCGCCGTCATCTGCGGCATGGGCGGGTCCTTGATGATCAAAATCCTGCACCAGTCCTATGACCTCTGGCAGTCTTTGAAGTTCGTCGTTCTCCAGCCTCAAAGCGACAGCGGCGATCTGCGGCGCTTTCTCTATGAAGCGGGCTGGCATATCGAAGACGAAAAAATGGTCATCGACGACGGCCGCCTCTACGAGCTGCTGCGGGCCGTGCCGGGAAGGGCAGAGGCTTTGCCGGACTGGCAGTATGAACTGGGCCCGGTCAATTGGCAGCGCCGCGACGGACTCCTCGTCCGCAAGATCGAGATCCTCATGGAGACCAAGGGGCGCATTTTAGCGGGCCTCAAGAAGAGCCGCCGCGACCTGCACGTTCAAATAGAAGCATTAGAAAAGGACTTATCCTTTTGGAGGGACATGAAATGTCAGTTACAGTAGGTGAAATTGTAAAGGTATTGAATACCTGGGCGCCCTTATCGCTGAAAGAGTCGTGGGACAATCCGGGTCTGCTCATCGGAAATCCCGATGAAACCGTCGATAAGGTCTTGGTGACCCTGGACGTCATGACGGACACCGTCGACTACGCCGTCGAACAGGGCGTGAAATTGATCGTCAGCCATCATCCGGTCATCTTCGACGGCCTGAAATCGCTGCGGACCGATACCTATAACGGGGCCATGTATCAAAAGCTCCTGGCCCATCATATCGCCGTCTACAGCGCCCATACCAACCTCGACAGCGCCGACGGCGGCGTCAATGACGTCCTGGCAGGCTTACTGGGCCTTACGGACATCGAAGGCTTAGTCCCTGTTTCCGAAGACAAACTCTATAAAATCGCCGTCTACGTCCCGGAAAGCCACGGCGACGCCCTGCGCAAGGCATTGGCTGACAGCGGCGCCGGCTATATCGGAAAGTACAGTGACTGTTCCTTTACGACGAAGGGCGAAGGGCGGTTCAAAGCCCATGAAGGGGCGAATCCCTTTATTGGCACCGTCGGAAAAGTGGAAACGGCAGCGGAAGAACGGATTGAAACCATCGTTCCTGAAAGGGGCCTCAAAACGGTGCTGCAGGCTATGATAGCGGCTCATCCCTATGAAGAACCGGCCTACGATATCTATCCTTTAAAAAATGCCGGTCATGCCTTTACCATGGGCCGTGTCGGCAATTGGCCGACGCCGGAACCGGCCATGGCCGTCCTCCAGAAGATAAAGGACATCCTCCACCGCGATGCCTTGTCCTATGCCGGCAATACGGATGTAACCGTTCGCCGCGTCGCCCTCCTCGGCGGCGGTGGGGCCGGCTTCATCAAAATGGCAAAAAATGCCGGTGCCGACCTCTATCTTACGGGTGACGTCAAATACCACGACGCCCAGGAAGCCTTTAAGCAGGGCCTCGTCGTCGTCGACGGCGGCCACTTCGGTACAGAATCGCCTGTCGTCGACGACCTTTGCCGGAGACTTCAGGCCGCGTCAGAAGAACGGCAGTGGGGCATCGACTGCCGGCGCGACCCGACGTCGCAGGATATGATTCAGTATTTAATCTAAACGGTTCTCGGGAGAACCGATAAGGAAGGTAGCTGTACTATGACTAAAGAAGACCATGTAAAACACTTATTAGAAGACCCGGTCTATGCCATCATGGGCAATGAAGAACTTTGCCTGGGCCGGAGCAATATCGACGTCGCCAAGGGGCTGATTGAAGCCGGCGTTACCATCATCCAGTATCGGGAAAAGCATAAAAAATGGCGTGCTAAATACGAAGAAGCCAAGGCCATTGCCAACCTCTGCCATGAAAAAGGCGTGACCTTCATCATGAATGATTCGACAGACCTTGCCATCGCCTGCGGGGCCGACGGCATCCACGTCGGACAAGACGATGCGCCGGTCGAAGTCGTCCGCCAATTGGCAGGGCCCGACGTCTTCATCGGCGTTTCGACGAATACCGTCGACGAAATGAAACAGGCCCTGGCCGACGGTGCCGATTACGTCGGCTTCGGCCCCATGTTCCCGACCCAATCGAAGGCCGATGCCGATGACGTCGTAAGCGGCGAAGCCAAGGCCTTTGCCTTGACGTTCAGCCTGCCCGTCGTCACCATCGGCGGCATCAGCCTGGACAATATCCGCAGTATCTATGATGAAGGCTTCCGTTCCTTTGCCATGATTTCAGCCATCGTCGGCAAGGAAGACATGACCAAGGCCGTCGCCGACATCCGCCGTATCTTGCAGTAACGGCATAACAAGGCCGACGGTGGTCATTGACGGCAATCGGAAAATATGATATTCTATAAGACGTTGAGTATGAAAGGCAATCGCTAGTGCTTCGGCATTAGAGGAAAGTCCGAGCTCCGCAGGGCAGGATGCCGGCTAACGGCCGGCGAAGGTGACTTTAGGGACAGTGCCACAGAAATGTGTACCGCCACGCAAGTGGTAAGGGTGGAACGGTGCGGTAAGAGCGCACCAGCGGTACAGTAATGTGCCGGCTAGGTAAACCCCATCTGGAGCAAGACCGAATAGGGAAGGGATGAAGCGGCCCGCTGATCTTCCGGGTTGTGTCGCTTGAACATGCTGGCAACAGTATGTCTAGATAGATGATTGCTGCTGCGCAAGCAGTACAAAACTCGGCTTACTGATTACTCATCATTATAGGAATACAAGGGACTGTTGCGTGACATGACAGCATGCGGCAGTCCCTTTACATTTATGGCCGTCCATGATATTATTGCAATAAGTGGTTTTTATGGGCCTCAACCATAAGAATGAATTACCACGGCAAGGAATACTTAAACAAACAAAAGCGAGGGATTTAAGTTGGCATTAATCGTTAAGAAGTTTGGCGGCAGCTCTGTCGCTACGCCGGACAAAATGCGTGCTATTGTGCAACGGGTCTTGAAAGGGAAAAAGCCTGAAGACAAAATCGTCATCGTCGTCTCTGCCATGGGGGATACGACGGATGATTTAGTAGCCTTAGCAAAGCAGATTACCTCTAAGGCTTACGGCCGTGAAATGGATATGCTCCTGACGACGGGCGAACAGGTTTCGATCGCCCTCATGGCCATGGCCTTCCAAGAAGCCGGTCAGAAGGCCGTCTCCTTTACGGGGGCTCAGGCAGGCATCAAGACCAGTGATGCTTTCAACAAGGGCCGTATTCTGGCTTTGAAGCCGGCCCGTATCATGAAGGCACTGGAACAAGATAATATCGTCGTCGTTGCCGGTTTCCAGGGCATTACCGGTCATGGTGACATCACAACCCTCGGCCGAGGCGGTTCCGATACGACAGCCGTCGCCATTGCCGGCGCTATCCACGCTGATGTTTGTGAAATCTATACCGACGTTGACGGCGTATACACGTCCGATCCCCGTGTCGTTCCCAATGCTAGAAAAATCGATCAGATCACATACGGCGAAATGCTGGAAATGGCGAAACTCGGCGCCGGTGTCATGCAGCCCCGGGCCGTCGAAATGGGCAGCCGCTTCGGCGTTCCCATTTACGTGCGCTCGACTTTTTCGGAAGATGAAGGAACTATGATACAGGAGGATTGCTCTATGGAAGTCAAACAATATCTCATCCGCGGCGTCGCTTCGGATAAAAATGTTGCTAAAATCACCGTTCTCGGGATTCCCAATAAACCGGGGTTTGCTTATCGCGTCTTTTCTGAATTGGCAGAAAAGAACGTCGACGTCGACATGATCGTTCAGAGCGTCCGCTATGCCAACGAAGGCGTTACGGATATTACCTTTACCATTGCCCGCACGGATTTGGAAGAAGCCGAATCGGTCTTCGAATCCCTGCGCACGGAAATGCCGGTTGAAGACATCATCATCGACGACAAGATGGCTAAGGTTTCCGTCGTCGGCGCCGGTATGGCCGGTCACCCGGGCATTGCCGCCGGCATGTTCGGCGTCCTCAGCGACAATGATATCAACATCGAAATTATTTCTACGTCGGAAATCAGTATTACCTGCCTCATTGCGGAAGAAGTCGTCGATTCGGCGGTCAAAGCCATTCATCAGCACTTCTTCGACGAAGAAGACTAGGGGGATCCATGTCTGTATTGGATAGCTTTACCGAAGAAATGCTGCAGTCTGAACTGCCCAAGCGAGTGACCTTGGAGCGGCTCATTCACGGGCTGGAAGTCGAGAAGCCGCCGAAGTTTTCCATTCCGGCACCGAAATATACCTTTGAAACGAATTTACATGGCTTTCGGTACGATTACCAGCATCAAACTGTTACGATTTCTTATAAAGTAGCCCACGGCCTTCACGATGATATGACCGTGTCCTTTACGACCTTTCGGGTCTTGCTGGAAGGGCTGGGGGTCTGTATCCGAATGCAGAAGTGGTAGTTAACGTTGCCGCAGTTCCTGAGGGGATTGCGGCTCTTTTTTTGGAGGAATTATGCGCTGCGGAACGGATATGGTACAAATCAGCCGCATGGATGATTTAGTGCGGCGTCACGGCACGTCGCTGCATCGATTCTTTACGGAACAGGAACTGGCCTACTGCCAGCGTGGCGGGGCGTGGCGGACGGAGTCCCTGGCCGGCATCTTTGCGGCCAAAGAGGCCTTGTTCAAGGCCTTGGGAACGGGTTTTCGCCGGGGAAAATGGACCGACGTCGAAGTCGTTCACGATGAATGGGGGGCGCCGCAGTTTTGCTGTTACGGTTTCTATGCCGAGGCCGTGCGGGAAAAAAGCGATCAGCCGCCGTCCCTGTCCATTGCTCATGACGGGGACTATGCCGTCGCTTTCGTCGTCCTGTAAGGGCGATACGATTTAGGATTTAGAAGGGAGCCAGGCCATGAAAAAAATAAATACAGCCGCCCAGATGCGGCAAATGGATTATGAAGCCATGCACGGAATATACGCGATAGCACCGGCAGTACTCATGGAAAACGCCGGTCGGGCCGTTGCCGAACGGACCGAAAAATGGATCGAAGGCTGGGACGGCAAAGACGTCGTTATCTTTTGCGGTAAGGGCAATAACGGCGGTGACGGCTTCGTCATCGCCCGCTATATCTTAGCGGCCGGAGCCAGAGCCTATGTCTACATCTTAGGCGATGACGGAGATTACAGCGACGAAGCGCGTCAACACCTGCATACCTTACGGGAGCTGGCAGATGACGAAACGTGTCTCCTCCTTTCGGCTCCGGAAAGTCAGGATGATTGGCAGCTCCTGCGAAAACGGCTCCACGCCTCGTCCATCGTCATCGATGCCATGGTCGGAACGGGCTTTCACGGCAGCCTGCGCCAACCTGTAGCAGCCATCGTAGCGGAAATCAACGTGGCCTCTGCCGTCGGGGCGGTGACGGTCATCGCCGTCGACATGCCGACCGGTGTCAATGCCGATACGGGCGTCGTCAGCCATGGCGATGACGAAGAAGACGGACCCCTCTTTGCCGATATGACGGTCACCTTCGGTGTCTTGAAACGAGGCCTTTCCCTCTATCCCGGACGGGCCTGCGCCGGCCATATCGAAGTCGATTCCATCGGCATGCCCGGGCCGCTCCTATACGGCGCCAATGACGATGCCGTCTATTTACTGCAGCAGTCAGATATCGCCGAAATCGTCGTGCCCCGCAGCCCCGACAGCCATAAGGGCAGTCACGGGACGATCGCCATTGTCACCGGCAGCAGCCAAATGGCGGGAGCCGCCCTCATGGCCGCCCACGGAGCCGTCCGCAGCGGTGCCGGGAAAGTCTTTCTCCGCGTACCCGGTAAGGTCGGGCCTTACTGTATCGGTGTCCAGCCGGAAGTCATGGTCAAAAGTGTCGGGACCGGCGACTCTTTTATGGCAGAGGACGCCGAGTCTATCATCGAAGAAAGCCGGAACTGGTCGGTATTGGCCATGGGTCCCGGCATGGGGAAGGATGACCGGACGCGGGAATTCTTGAAGCGCGTCTTAGCCGGAACGACGTGCCCCGTCGTCCTCGATGCCGACGCCTTGAACCTCTTGGCCGGTGAAAAGGAATTCATCCGTTCCCTGGGACAGGGACTCATCGTAACGCCCCACTTGGCAGAATTTTCCCGCCTCAGCGGATTGTCCCTGGATGACATCAAAGAGGACCTCATCGGAACGGCTCGGGCCTTTGCGGCAGACTGGAAGGTCAACCTGGTCCTCAAAGGGGCGCCGACCCTCATCGTGTCGGCCAAGACGGGCAACGTCTACGTCAACCCGACGGGCAATGCCGGCATGGCCTGCGGCGGCATGGGCGATATCCTGACCGGTATGATTGCCGCCATGACGGCCCATCAGGGCATGAGTGATCTCTGCAGTGCCGCCTGTGCCGGCGTCTATCTCCACGGTGCCGCCGGCGACGCCTGCCGAAAAGACCGCGGCCCTTACGGCTTTACGCCCATGGAAACGGCCGATGCCGTGCCGAGGGTCTTAGCAGACCTCGAAGAAAATTTGGCCCTGCCTATTTTGCAGCAGCCCTTAATTGGAGGCAAGTAAGTTGAAGAAACGAAGATTTTTATTATTTCCTGTAACCCTGTTATTGACCTGTATGCTCATCCTCGCCGGTTGTGCCAACAGCCTTACGTCCATGGCGTCTTCCGGAGCCAGTGCCGTCCAGTCCCTGACCGATTCTGATAAAGACCTGAAGGTGTCGGTCCTGAACGTCGGCCAGGCCGATGCGACCCTCATCCAGTATAAGGGCCAAAATATGCTCATTGACACAGGCGACGTTGACAGCCGCGATTCTTTGGTACAGCAGCTGAAAGAGCGCAACGTAAAAGAACTCGACGCCATTATCATCACCCATCCTCACGGCGACCACATGGGCGGCATGGCAGCCTTATTTAAAGCCTTTCCCATCAAGCAGATTTACGATAACGGACAAGTGGCCAACACGGTCATGTACCGCAACTACTTAAAGAACATCAAGGCCAAGCAGATTCCCTACAAGGTATTGAAGAAAGGGGACAGCCTGACCCTTGGCGATGACGTCGTCTTTACGGTCCTCTCGCCGGGTACGATTTTCACTAAGGAGAATACGACCGGTGTTTCGGAAAGCGGCTTGACCAATGATAACTCCATCGTCTGCAAGATGACCTACGGCAAGTTCTCCATGCTGTTCACCGGCGATGCCCAAAAGGAAGTCGAACAGCAGCTCCTCAAAGAGGACATCAAGGCCGATATCCTGAAAGTCGGCCACCACGGCAGCAAGACGTCGTCGTCCGATGCCTTCGTGAAAGCCGTAGCTCCTAAGGCAGCGACCATTTCCTGCGGCGTCAATAATTCCTATAAATTCCCGCATGAACCGACCTTGAAGACCCTTCAGAAATATCATGTCGACGTATACAGAACGGACCGCAACGGCGTCATTACCATCAAGACCGACGGTTCGTCGTACAGCATTGAAAAGGAGCATGAATGATGAAAAAAGAACTCATCGGCAGCATCGACCGCATTACGGAACAGACAGCCTATATCGTCTTGAATGACGATGAGCATGAACTCCAATTTCCCGTCGAACTCCTGCCCGAAGGGGCCGATGAAGGCATGGCCTTTACTCTGACCATCGAGCGCAACGAAGCGGAGGAACAGAAGTTAGCCGACGAAATCGCCGAGCTCCGCAGCAGTCTGCAGCAGAATCCATAGTCGATAACGCCCGTTGAGAAGCGAGATACCTTCTCAACGGGCGTTTTTTCTGTTTTGGGAGAGGCAGATATGTTAGCCGCTGAATGATGCGGTGCGTCCGATTAAAACGAAATGAAATTGTAAAAATGAAATGCTTTCTTACTATGCATACGAAATTGACAAATATGGCATAAAATGAATAAATAAACATAAAATGAATGGATATGTAAAATTACTAAGCTGTAAATCGTAAAAAGTTAGTAAATTCACAAAATAAAATGGCTTAATTAAGCTAATGTTTAAAAATAAAGAAATTTTTCACGAAGGACGTTACTTTGACAGGGTAAAAACTAAAATGTATAATAATTACAGTGAGTGTGGTGCGCAGGCAGGCAGCACTCGCCCGATAGAGCCGACAAACAGTGTGATTCAAGGCAGTAAAAGAGAGGAAACTAGGACAACTCGCCAATGAACCCTTGAAGAATACGTTTCGACACTCGCCTGTAACGGTGTAAGGCTTACAGAAACTTCATCTTATCGAAAAGGGGTTATACTCATGAAATCCAAAGTATTAGCAGCTCTCGTAGCAACCATGGCCGTTGGCGCAACTTGTGCTTTCGCAGCGAACCCGTTTGTCGACGTACCGTCCGACAGCTGGGCTTACAAATCCGTCGTAGAATTGGCTGACGCCGGCATCATCCAGGGTGTTGACGGTGAACACTTCCAGGGCCAGCGTAACATCACTCGTTACGAAGCCGCTGAAATGGTCGCTAAAGCTATGGCTCACATGGACAAAGCTTCTGTCGAACAGCGTGCCCTCATCAACAAATTGGCTGATGAATTCGCTGACGAACTCAACAACCTCGGCGTTCGCGTAAGCGCTCTCGAAAACCGCGTCGGCAACGTTAAACTGACCGGTGACGCTCGTGTTCGCTATCGTTATCAGAAAGACAGCAAAGAAAACGACGCTTCTTGGGATTATCGTGTTCGCCTCCGCGCTAATGCTATGGTCAACAAAAACACGAAAGTTACCTATGGCATCAGCACCGGCAACCATTCCTTTGCTGATAATGGCAAAGCTGAAGACGAAAACGACATCTTATCGGATATCGCTAAAGTCGACTACAACTTCGGCGGCGGCGACTGGACTCTCAGCGTCGGCCGTACGGACAAATACGTTATCGGCGGTTCTAAAGGTTATGGCTACAACTACGGCGATATCTTCGACCGCGCTGAATTGAAGTACAGCGGCGACAGCTTCATGGCTACGGCCGGCTACGGTAAATTTAAGGCTGGCGGTGTTGCAGGTCTTGCAGCTGATTCGTCGAGAACTGTCTTGCCGGATGGTCTTGACGGCACCAAGACGGCTTACGGCGTCATCGAAGGCCGCTTCGGCAACGGTACGGCTATCGGCGGTTACTACAACACCTTCGACAACGATGACTACAACGCTTTGGTACGCGGTACGGAACTCGATTACCTCTGGGGTGCTTATGCCAGCCTCAACTTCAGCAAGGACTGGAACCTCCTCGCTAACTACGAACGCGTCAACTACAACAGCAACATCAACTCCACCGTTCGTGGCGACGAAGATTCCGCTACCGTTTGGATCGGCCGCCTGACCTACGGCAAAGCTGTCATGGCTACGCCGAAGACCTGGGACGCTTGGGTTGAATACCTCAACGCTGAAGACGGCGCTTACATCGGCGGTTCCACCAACTCCTGGAGATGGGGCAAACTGGATAACCTCGAATCCTGGGGTGCCGGTATCGACTACACCTTCGCGAAAAACGCTCAGTTCCAGGTCATGCAGTCCTTCGCATCGAAAGTTAAAGATGGCGACGGCAGCGATCCGGAAGAACAGACGCGTGCTCAGTTCGTATTCGCATTCTAATCCTTCCTCATCAAGGAACTTACAGAGACCACTCAGAAATGGGTGGTCTTTTTTTGTGCGGACAAGGCCTGTGAAAGCCTTGACGAATATCGCATAAAATGAGTCAATCAAGATGGATGAGCCTGTACTTGGATGTAACGTGTAAAAAAAGTTAGTAAATTCACAAACTAAAATAGCATACTGAAGCCGATATTTAAAAATAAATGGATTTTTTACAAGATACTTTGACAGGTTAGAATACAAAATGTATACTCATTACAAAGATTGTTGTGCCAAGGCAGGCAGCACGTGCCCCGTAGGGCAGACAACGGTATGATTCAAGGCCGTAACAGAGAGGCAACCGGGATAACTTGCCAAAGGACCCTTGAAGCATATGTGTTGACACGCGCCTGTGACGGGGGAAGGCTTACAGAAATTTCATTTTACATCGAAAGGGAGGTTACTACTCATGAAAGCCAAAGTATTCGCAGCGCTTGCCGCAGCCATGGCCGTTGGGGCCACTTGTGTTTTCGCCGCCAACCCGTTTGTCGACGTACCGTCCGACAGTTGGGCTTATCAATCCGTCGTCGAATTGGCTGACGCCGGCATCATCCAGGGCGTTGACGGGGAACACTTCCAGGGCCAGCGCAACATCACTCGTTACGAAGCCGCTGAAATGGTCGCTAAAGCCATGGCTCACATGGACAAAGCGTCTGTCGAACAGCGCGCCCTCATCAACAAATTGGCTGATGAATTTGCTGACGAGCTCAACAGCCTCGGCGTCCGTGTCAGCGCTCTCGAAAACCGCGTCGGCAAGGTGAAACTGACCGGGGACGCTCGTTTTCGCTATCGTTATCAGAAAAACAATAAAGAAAACGATAAATCTTGGGATTATCGTATTCGCCTTCGCGCTAACGCCATGGTTAACGACCGAACGAAGGTTACGTACGGTATCAGCAGTAATTACCACTCCTTTGCCGATAATGGCGCCGCTGAAGATGAAAATGATATCCTGACCGATATCGCTAAAGTCGACTATAATTTTGGCGGCAAGGCTTGGAACCTCAGCGTCGGTCGTACGGATCGATATGTCATCGGCGGCAATAACTCCTATGGCTATAACTACGGCGATATCTTCGACCGTGCGGAGTTGGCATACAAGGGCGACGGCTTCAAAGCTGCGGCCGGCTACGGTAAAATCAAGAAGGGCCGTCTGGCAGGGTCCGGCACTATGGAAGGCGCTAAGACGGGGTACGGTCTCATCGAAGGTTCCTTCGGCAACGGTACGGCTATCGGTACTTATTACAACTCCTTCCAGGATACCAACCTCGATGATCTCTGGGGGGCTTATGCCAGCTTCCTTTTCGGCCGGGACTGGAAGCTCCTCGCGAACTACGAACGCGTCAGCTACGACAAGGCTATCTCCACGGCACGTGGCAGCGAAGATTCGGCCGGCGTTTGGATCGGCCGCTTGACCTATGGCAAGGCCGTCATGGCTACGCCCAAGACATGGGATGTTTGGGTTGAATACATCAATGCTCAGGACGGTGCCTATGCTGTAGGTGCTTTTGGTGCCACCAGTTCTTGGAGACGGATTGGCAAATTAGATAACCTCGAATCTTGGGGTGCCGGCATCGACTATACCTTCGCGAAAAACGCTCAGTTCCAGGTCGGACAGTCCTTCGCTTCGAAAGTGAAAGACGGCGACGGCAAAGATCCGGAAGAACTGACGCGAGCCCAGTTCGTATTCGTATTCTAATCCTTCTCTGTCAAGAAATTTACCAAGACCACTCAGCCATGGGTGGTCTTTTTTGCGCTGTCAGGGCCTTATTTTTCGTGGAAGACGCCGGCAGCGGATATCGCTCTTGGGGGAGGGGAAATAAAAAAACGCAGCTACATGACGTGGCTGCGTTTTTCATCTCACCCGTTTGGAGGCGGCTGATTCTTTCTTATAAAGCTTTCGGCAGGGTAAAGAACCAAATCTGGCTTTCCTGTTCCGTCGGAGCGTTCTTCTTGAGGCTGATTTTGACCTTATGGACTTTATTGTCTTTATTGTAGATCATGGCTTTTTTGTCGCTGTCGTAGGTGTAGTCCGATACTTCCGGATCGGCGACGGCCGGGTCTTTGACATCGATATCCATGCCGAAGTCATTGTCGTTGACGACGGCGAGGGTCTGGCGGTCCGGCAAGAGGGCCAGGCCTTCGGCTTTTTCGATGTTCCAGCCATTCGCACGCAGGTCGAGGATCAGTTCTTTCTTAGCCGGTACGATTTTTCCGTCCAGGCGGCCGTATTCGAGATCGCCGTTATCGCCAATGGGCGTCGCGCCGTTGAGGTCTACTTTGTAAATCAGGTTCTGCATTTCGCCGTGCTGTTTGCCCTGTTCGATCATGAGGAACTGGCCTTTGCCGATGGACGTGATGTCGCCGATTTTGGCAGCGCCGGTGTTCTTATAGCCCGTGTCGACGGGATAGGCATACATGGTCGTTTCTTTCGTGACCGGATCGAATTCGACGATGCGCGTATATTTGGCCGTCTTGGCCGTTTTGCCATCGACGTTTAAGGGGCTTTGGATGAGGGCGAAGACATGGCCCTTTTCATCGACCGTCAGGCCTTCACTGCCGCGGTTGGGGACGCGGTCGGCTAAGATTTTGGGCAGGCCCATGCCGGGGCCGTATTTTTCAAGGATATTGCCTTTTTTATCGACTTTCGCGATGAAGGGGCCGTATTCGTCACTGATCCAGAAATTGCCGTCCTTATCGAGGGCCAAGCCTTCCGTATCGAGACCGTTTCTGTCGGTACCGAGATCATTCATCTTGAAGTCCAGGGCGACTTCATTGGTCGAACCGGTCAGGCCCGACGGAATCGGTTTGCCGCTGATGGGCTTGCCGTTTACTTTCAAGGGGATGGAAGAAATGATATCGGCCCGGTCTTTAGCCGGATTAACCTTGATGACGCCGATGCTGGGCGTGAAGTTCGGCGTCGGGAAGAATTTCCCGGACATCTTTTTGCCGTCTTTGACGTACGTCGGGATGTCGCCGTTAGGGCCGCGGTCGGTGATGGCGTAGAATTCCATCGTGCCGTCGGCTTTGACCGATTTCAGGGCCAGGGCCGAGCCGTAACCGGGGTTGATGCGATGGTTAAAGGCTTTTTCATTTCCCTTATAAGGCAGCTGATAGGCATCAGCATGGACGATGTAGGCCGTCGGTTCGACGTCCTTGGCACTCAGGGCCATGCTTCCCATGGCGGTAAGGGTCAGCCCTAAAGCGAGCCAGCGTTTCCATTGTTTTTTCATAGTGATCATGCACCTCCTGCATATTTCAGCTCATTTTATCAAAAGGGCATCAATGTTTTGTGATAAAAGGGTAAGAGCCATGTAAAAACAGAAATGGTGTATAATGGTAGAAAAGGCATCGAAAAGGAGACAGGTACATGACGGAATCAGAATGGGAACAACTTTTACAAATCAAGACGGCCGGCCGCGACGACAGCCACTCCGACGGGGAACATCATCCCTATGAACCGACGGACTACGGCGTCCTCGAAAAATTGGCCAACAGCGGCTCTATCCGCAAGAAGGACACCCTCGTCGACTATGGCAGCGGCAAGGGAAGGGTCAGCATCTTTATGACCTATCAGACCGGATGCCGCTCTATCGGCATCGAATACGACGAACGGTTGTGGCAGAAAGCCCTGGTCAACGCCGAGAGTCCGGCAGCTCGAAACAAGGTGGCCTTTATCCTGGCCGATGCAGCGGTGTATGACCTGCCGGATGAAGCCGACTGCTGCTTCTTCTTCAACCCCTTTGCCCTGCACACCCTGAAAAGGGTCTTGGGGAAGATCTTCGATTCTTTGCAGCGCCGGCCGCGGCGGCTGCGAATCTTCTTTTACTATCCTTATGAAGACGTGGAAGATTTTCTCAGCCACCACCTGCGCCTCGTGGCAGAAAACCCGATCGACTGCAGCGACCTCTTTAGGGGCGATGGGAAAGAAAAAATCCTCGTATATCGCGTGAGAGAGGAGCTGTAAGCCCTTAGCGGTTTTGCTGATTGCGGAGATAACGGGCCGCACTGCACCGCAGTGTATCGAGTTCATCCGATTGGATGTGGTTGTCGCAGAGGGGCAGGATCTGATCTTGTAAGACGGAATCCGGCGCCATTTTCAGCCTTTCCGGATCCATGATATGCTCCCCTTTAG
>NZ_LUGJ01000004.1:0-9528 GCF_001682955.1 Megasphaera sp. DISK 18 | reverse complement strand
TCATGCCTATTCGGCGCCAAAAAAAGGCGCTGTCCCTTCGGACAACGCCTTCATCCTTAGTCTTCTTTCGGTTTTGCATTCCAAACGAGGAGAGCCAGCAGCGTCGAGACGACAGCTGCACCGACCCAAAATTCCGTAGCCAGTCCGAAGTCATAGACTTTAACGCCATTGACGACGGTAATGGTCATGAGTTTCCCCGTAATGAATTCCTGCAGGGCCGCGCCGGCATAGCTGAGGAGACCGATCATCCCCATGGCCGCACCGGTAACGCGTTTGGGCACGATATCGACAGCCATGAGACCGCCCATGTAGCAAACCAAAGCCCCCATGGTGAAGCCGTAGAAGGTCATGCACAGCATATCCATGGTAAACGACTGAGGTGCCCAGAGGAAGCCGGCAATGGACAGGGAATAGAAGATTCCATATAACAAGGCCGGCATATTGCGCTTGTGATTGAAGAACTTGTCTGAAATAACACCGCACAAGAGAGCCCCAAAGATACCGGCCACCTGCATGTAAGCCATGACACCGGCAGCCCCCATCATATCATAGCCCTTCTGCGACGTCAGATAGACGACGCCCCAGCTTTCAATGGCATAGCGGGCAATATAGACACAGAGCGAGGAGAGACCGAGAATCCAAACGGCAGGATTCTTGACGACGGCATTCCACTGCATGGTGCCGACTGATTTTTCTTTTTCCGCATCGATCTGTTCCTGCGTCTTTTCTCCGTAATAGACGGCGCCGTTCGGCAGTCCCTGCGTTTCCGGACGGTCGCTCATACCGAAGTAAATGAAAGCCGTCCCAATAAGGGAGATGATGCCGGCCGCAATGAAGCCCATAGACCAGTTGTACATGGAAACGATGGCAGCAATGGCAAAGTAAGCGAAAGATGAGCCCAGGTTGTGACTCGTAAACCAGATGCCATACAAGGTTCCGCGCTGTTTATTGCTGAACCACTGATTCAGGGAGACAATGGACGGACCGGCACCATAAGACTGAAACCAGCCATTGAGCCCCCACAAGACAGCTAAGGGAACGAAGGAATTGACCAGGCCCATGCCGACCATAGTGAGTGAAGAAATGAACAAGCCAAAGGAAAAGAATCGCTTATTATTCATGCGGTCTGCCAGGAAACTGTTGGTAAATTTCCCAAGACCGTAGGTTACGAAGAATACCGAGCCGATGATCCCGATTTCCGTCGGCGTAACGATCCCCGATGCCAGAAGCGGCTTTTTAATGACCGAATAACTCTGGCGGATGATGTAATAAAAAGCATATCCGATCGTGATGGAAGCAAATACGCACCAACGCATGGCGTTAAACTTTTTCTTGATGGCCTCGCCATCTGTCATTAGTACGGCGTCCGGTGCCGTTCTGAAAAAGTTCCAGATTAAATTGAGCATAAAAAAAAACTCCTTCCGTTGCATGAATCCGAATAATGATAAATCCGTATGGTACGGCTTTATTATAATAAACAAATTCTAACAACGGTAGCAGAAAAATTCTGATTTTTCTGTAGGAGTTTTTCTTACACTACATAATGCGCTTAGCGCCTACGTATCGGGCAGACCAGTAACTGCTGTCCATATCAGATACGCTGACTCCGTCACTGGCAGCATTGATAAACTGGTGGTTGCCGATATAGATTCCGACGTGAGAAATTCCGGCCTCATAGGTCGAGAAAAAGACCAAGTCACCGGGTTCTAAATTGGCCATGGATACCGATTCACCGACGTCATACTGCTCATCTGCGGCCCGGGGCAGGTCGATACCGGCTGCCGAATAGACGTAGCGCGTAAAGCCGGAGCAGTCGAAGCCCGACGGCGTCGAGCCGCCAAAGACGTAGGGAACGCCAATATACTGATTGGCAATGTCGAGAATCTGCGTTGCTTCCGAACTGGCAATACGGGGTACACCGTTATAGCCGCCGTTGCCGAAACGGCGTATGGGACCTGTCGGAAGCTGCTGCCCCGTCAGGGCATAAAAGGTCGACGGACCGACGATACCGTCCGTTTCAAGTCCATGGTCGCCTTGATAAGAACGGACAGCCCGTTCTGTGCCGGCGCCAAAAATACCGTCTACATCGACATTGTATCCGGCATTTACCAGAGCCTGTTGAATAAGGAGGATTTCATTGTCTGCCGTCGCCTTGGTAACAAAGGCTGAAGCGACAGCATCATTTTCCGGCATAGATGAACCGGTGAGCGCTGCATACGTCGCAGCTCCGACGATTCCATCGGAATCCAGGCCCTGGTCCTCCTGGAACTTCCGGACAGCAGCCTGCGTCGAGACCCCGTAATCACCGTCAGCAGCGACGGCATAGCCTCTACTGGACAGTGCCTGCTGGATGGTGACAATCTGGTCGCCTCGGTCACCGGGATGGAAGGTGGCGCCGACGACCGATACGGAAGTCAGGACGCAGAATCCCAGTGCGGCTGCTATTTTCTTTGTCGTATTCATCGAATACCCCTTTCTCCGCTTTGTAAAATATACGTTTATTATACCAGTTTTTTCTCTTTTTTAGTAGATTTCAGGTTAATCTTTATCGTGAATACGAAAAAAAGACTTCACAACGGAGTTGTGAAGTCTCTTAAGGATCGAAGGTGAATTAGAACTTACCGGCCTTGGCAGCGCCTTCAACAGCAACAGCAACGGCGACGGAAGCACCGACCATGGGGTTGTTACCCATGCCCAGGAAGCCCATCATTTCAACGTGAGCCGGAACCGACGAAGAACCGGCAAACTGAGCGTCACTGTGCATACGGCCCATGGTATCGGTCATGCCGTACGAAGCAGGGCCTGCACCCATGTTGTCCGGATGGAGGGTACGGCCTGTACCACCGCCGGAAGCAACGGAGAAGTATTTTTTACCCATTTCGATACATTCTTTTTTGTAAGTACCGGCAACGGGATGCTGGAAACGGGTCGGGTTAGTCGAGTTGCCCGTAATGGAAACGTCAACGCCTTCGTGGTGCATAATGGAAACGCCTTCGCGGACGTCGTCAGCACCGAAGCAGCGGACATTAGCCCGTTCACTCTTGGAATACGGTACTTCACGAACGATGTTCAATTCGCCGGTCTTGTAGTCGAACTGGGTCTGAACATAAGTGAAGCCATTGATGCGGGAAATGATCTGCGCTGCATCTTTACCGAGGCCGTTCAGGATAACGCGAAGGGGTACCTTGCGGGCTTTATTGGCGTTGCGGACGATACCGATAGCGCCTTCAGCAGCGGCAAAGGATTCATGGCCGGCGAGGAAGCAGAAACACTTCGTTTCATCCTGAAGGAGCATGGCAGCCAGGTTGCCGTGGCCGCGGCCGACTTTACGGTCTTCCGCAACCGAGCCGGGGATACAGAAGGACTGGAGGCCGATGCCGATAGCTTTGGCAGCTTCTACAGCCGTCCGCGCATTTGTTTTAATGGCAATAGCGGCACCGACGGTGTAAGCCCAGCCGGCGTTTTCAAAGGCAATAGGCTGTACGTCTTTGACGATTTTATAAGGATCCAAACCGGCAGCTGCACAGATATCGCGGCATTCTTCAACACTGCCGATACCGTATTCTTTCAGTACGCCGAGGATTTTATCGATTCTTCTGTCGTAGCTTTCAAATAATTCCATTGTTTTGCCCTCCTATTGCTGTCTCGGATCGATGTACGAAGCTGCTTCTTCAAAGCGGCCATAATGACCTTTGGCATCTTCCATAGCTTTAGCCGGTTCAATGCCTTTTTTAATGGCTTCCATCATTTTTCCGAGGTGGATGAATTCATAGCCGATGACCTGATTTTCTTCATCAAGAGCCATGCGGGTGACATAGCCTTCGGTCATTTCGAGGTAACGAGTGCCTTTCGCTTTCGTACCGAACATGGTGCCGGTCTGGCTGCGAAGGCCTTTGCCGAGGTCATCGAGGCTGGCGCCAATCGGAAGACCGCCTTCAGAAAATGCCGTCTGCGTGCGGCCGTATACGATCTGGAGGAAAAGCTGGCGCATAGCTACGTTAATAGCGTCACATACTAAGTCCGTATTAAGGGCTTCGAGAAGGGTCTTGCCCGGGAGGATTTCCGAAGCCATGGCTGCAGAATGAGTCATGCCGGAACAGCCGATCGTTTCGACGAGGGCTTCTTCGATAATGCCGTCTTTGACATTGAGGGTCAGCTTACAGGCACCCTGCTGAGGGGCACACCAGCCTACACCGTGTGTCAAACCGCTGACATCTTTAATTTCCTTTACTTGTACCCATTCGCCTTCTTCCGGAATCGGTGCTGGTCCATGATATGCTCCCTTTGTGACAGGACACATATTCTTAACTTCTGTTGAATACAACATGTTCTCTTCACCCTTTCAAAATCTATGAAATAAACGGCAGCAAGTATACGACTCAATCTTTCAACTGGTCATATATCTGTGTAAACAAAGCGCGGTACATGCTGCCCTTGCGCCACAAGAATGAAAATGCGTGCATAACGGAAAAGTCCGTAATGGCGATGCGTCTGAGCCTTCCCTCAGCCAGTTCCTTTTGAACTGATTTTTCATATAAGAATGCAATACCGCAGTCGCGGCAGGCCAGCCCTTTTACAGCGGACAGGCTGCCCACTTCATAGCGGGACGGAAAATGCTCCAGGGTGTACCCTTTTTCCGCCAACTTCCGTTCTAAGATCCGTCGGACACCGGCATGGCGTTCGCCGATGATGAGACGATGGTGCATAAGATCCGACAAGGTCATTTCGACGGGCGTATCGTACCCATCCGAACAGACGGCAACGATGGGTTCCGTAGAAAATAAAAGCGAATCGTAATGCCCTTGATCAAACGAACTTTCGACAATGGCAAAATCAATGGTCCCCTTATCTAAAGACTGGAGCAGTTTATCGGCATCGGCAATTTCCATATGAAGATTCATGTCTCCATTCTGCTTGAGAATGAGTGACAATTTATCGAGAATGCCCATGCCGGCTGTTGGCGTCGCGCCAAAAGACAAGGAGCGGTTATGCTGCTGCAAGTCATGCAGATGCTCTTTTAAAAGCGTATCATCATGACTAATAGCCGTCGCAGCATTCCAGAGAATGTGCCCGGCTTGTGTCAACTGCAGATGTTTCCCCTTGTAACTAAAAAGTTTGGCCCCGTATTCGCGTTCTAAATATCGAATATGCTGAGAAACGGCAGGCTGCGTAATATGGAGTTCAGCGGCAGCCCGGGTATAATTCATGTGACGGCAAACGCACAAAAATGTATGGATACGAAAATCTAACATGGCACCCTTTCCTTTCTTTGCGTTTTCCATAAGATAATTTTATGATATTTCAGTCGTTTTATCAAGAACAAAGCGGGCAATTTCCGTATACTGATGGGACGACATCGTTCCCAATGGAACGTATTCTCAACAAGGGCCTGCCAAATCACCGCTTCCCTCTACTCTTGTTTTTTTTTCATATCCAAACGATCCTTAGCCGTATCCCTATTAATAGATGTAATATATACTAACTATAATCGATAACAACAAAATATATCTTATTAATAATGATTATTGTATAATAGAAATAAAAAACCTGTTATTTCAAGGAAAGGTACCCGATATGACAACAGAACAATATATGAATATGATTCGTAACAATCCTTATGTCATTGGGCGAATCGAAAATCCAACAGAAGAAATGCAGCTTCTGGCCGTACAGTTAAACGGCCAGGCTCTCCAATATATTACCAATCCTTCGCCTGCCGTCCAGGAAGCAGCCATTGCCAACACGGCCCGGGCGATCCAGTTTATCGAAAATCCCTCAGAAGCCATCAAACTTCAAGCCGTACGCGCCGGCTGGAACAACTTAAGCTACCTCGAAAATCCGTCGCAGGAACTCATCGACGCCGCCTTAGACCAATCCGGCTGGGCCATTAAATACATCAAAGATGCCGGCCACGATTTGCAGCTCCGCGCCGTCAATAAAAACTACGACGCCGTCAAATACATCAAAGATCCGGCAGAAGACGTCCAACTGGCCGCCGTCCGCGGCAACTACGAAGCCCTTCGCTACATCGAAAACCCGACGGACGAAGCAAAGGACCTGGCCATCCGCGAAGACGCCCAGGCCTTGCGGCTCATCCGCAATTTGGGAAAAGAAGATTTTCTCCACTACCTGGGCCTCAACGTCCTGGTCAGCAAATATATCCCCAAAGATATCAGCCTCACGCCGGATGACTGGCGCGATACCCTAAAAGATATCCTCGCCCAAGAAAACGTATCCGAAGAATACATCCGCAACTTCATTACCTGCAGCGCCGTCGACTTATCGCCTGTCGACAAGGTACTCCTCGTCGATGACTATGGCAGCCCAAAGGCCCGACGCATTACTGTAGATGAAAAATTGACCATGAAATAGGAGTAACGACATGAACTTTACAGATACCTATAAAAGCGTAGAACTCGTTCTCACTGCCGGTGAAGTTCCCCTTCTCGTCGGTGAAACGGGCATCGGCAAGACCTCCCTTGCCCGCGAACTGGCCCATCGTCACGACTGGAGCCTCGTCGGAATCGACGGAAACTTATTAAAAGAAGGGGAAATCGGCGGCCTTCCGACCGTTGAAAACGGAACGACGGTCTACGCCGTCCATCATAAACTTCGTACCATCGACGAAGAAATCGCTAAGGGCAAAACGGTTCTCTTATTCATCGATGAAATCAATCGCTGCGACCACGCCGTCCAGCAGGAATTGATGAACCTCATCTTAAACCGCGAAATCAACGGCTACGCCCTGTCGCCGTCGGTCCACATCATCGCCGCCATGAACCCCTCCGATGCTTACGACTATGAAGTCGTCGAAATGGACGCCGCCCAAGAGAACCGCTTCGTTTGGCTGTACATGGAGCCCGATTACCTGCAGTGGCTCGATTGGGCCTCGTCGGCCGGCATTGAAGAAAAGGTCATGGAATTCATTTCCACCTATCCGGAATACCTCGACAAGACCAACGAAGACGATATCAACGCTACCCCTCGCAGCTACGAACGAATTTCAAAGCTCTACACCATCTATAAAAATGATTCCGGCAGCATTCCAAAATCCGTCTTCCACAACGTCATCCGCGGCAACGTCGGAAAACTCATCGCCGAAGAATTCATCCAATTCGTCAACTCCGACGCCTCGCCCCTCATCACCTATAATGACGTATTCAGCGGCGAAACCCTGGCTCCGGAATTGAGCGGCCGCGTAGCCGGCGAAAGTCATACCCGCCTCTACCTTACGGCCAAAAACATCCTGAAACAGTTAGACCATCATCTATCCCAAGACAGCGACAACCAAGCCCTCGTATCGCGCTTCGTCGCCTTCCTCTCTCTCTATCCCGTCGATCTTCGCCTAGGTGTCATGAAAGACATGAAAGCCGCCAACCCCAAAGTCTATGCCTGCGCTTTGGATAACGCCGACTTCATCGACAGTTACTTTGCGGCCTTTCGCTCCCTGCGGTAAAACGGATGAAACAGTCCATTTCCGTTGAAGCCACTCTCCTCTACCAGCAGGCATCGATAATCGCCGACAATATTCTCCAAGATTCGGTCCGGCCCGATCCGGAAGCGGAGATACCGGCTGATTTTCAAAATGAATTTTTCGCCTTCCTGGGCCGCATCAACGGCCACCTCATGGAAGACAAGGATAATTTTTTCGGATACTTTCTCTTCCAGATGACCAAGAGTATCCGCTTCGATTTGGCGTCCCCGACAGGTGTCAACTTTAAGGGCACCCGCTATCAGATCTACTTCAACCCTCTCCTGTTCCTGACTCTGTCGCCGGAACAGATGGAAAGCACCATCAAGCACGAAATCCTTCATATCGTCTCCCTGCACCTCATCCGAGCCAAGGAACTGCGCGAAAACTACAGCAAGCAAGCCATCACCCTGGCCATGGATGTCGTCGTCAATACCTACCTCGACCACCTGCCGCCTTTTTCGACGACCTTGGACTGGGTCAACACCAATTTCTCCCTCCTCCTAAAGCCCTTCGAAAGTCTGGAATATTACGTCGATAAGATTCAGACCGCCCTGGATATACGGACAGAGAACAAAAATCTGCCGGAGCCGGAAAGTGATGCTGACGAAACCGTCGCCGTCTCCTATAACCCTATTACGACCCACGAACTTTGGGATGAAAGCGATCCCGTCGACGATGAAACCTTGAAAAAGTTCACGGAAAAATACGTCGATGCCTCGTCAAAGGGCGACCTCTCCAACTATTTAGAGAGCATGATAAAGGCTTTAAAAGACAACAAAGACAGCCTGCCCTGGCACTGGTACCTGAAAAAACTGATTGGTTCGGTTACCAGCAGCTGGAAACGGACGCCCATGCGACGAAACCGGCGCCAGCCGGACCGCCTCGATCTGCCGGGTAAGCTGCGCTCTCATACGGCAAAAATTCTCGTCGGCCTCGACATCAGCGGCAGCATCACCGACGCCGAATTCCGCCAGGCCGTCGGCGAAGTCCTGCAGCTCGTCCGCTGCTACGACCATGAAATCATCGTCACCGAATGCGACGACCAGATTCGCCGGACCTATCGCATCCGCGGCCTCGAAGACGTCAAAGGCCGCCTAGACATTCGCGGCGGCACCGCCTATTCACCGGTCTTCGACTATGCCAACACCCAAAACATCGACCTTTTGGTCTACTTCACGGACGGCAAAGGAGAAGAAAAACTTCAAACACCGCCGCGAGGCTATAAAGTCCTCTGGGTCCTCTCAGGCCACGGTGAAACCCTCTCCTTAAAGAACCCCTATGGCCTTGTAAAACGCTTGGCCAAGCTCCCCGACTACGACCCCAGCCTCGACTTCGACGACGTCCGAGGCGGAGGTTTCTCCATGGCCAACCAAGAACACACGAGTAAGCTCTAATATCCACATTACAAAGAAAGACCGCACGCGTGGGTGATATGCTCCCCTTTAGGTAGACATGAGAAATAATAAAATCTCATGCTGCTTGAAGGGGAGTATTTTTAATGCGAAAAACAAAGATATGTGCTCAAGAGAAATTGCATACCGTCAAAAGCATCCTCCATGGGACAGAATCTATCCTTGCTGCCGCCAAGCGTCTGTCCGTTGGCCAATCTTCTGTCAGAGATTGGATTTGTAGTTATAAAGGGAATGGAATCGAGGCATTTACATATACGAGGAATAAACACTATTCTCGTGAATGCAAAGTTCAGGCAGTAACCGCTTATCTGAATCAGGAAGGATCTCTGTCTGTTATCTGCCAAAGATTTGGGGTGAGAACATCCAAACAACTACGCACATGGATTAAGCAGTATAATAGTCATGAGAAACTAAAAGCTTCTAGAACAGGAGGAACTTTCATCATGACAAAAGGCAGAAAAACAACATTTGATGAGCGAGTTGAAATGGTTCAGTATTGTATTGCTCATGACCATAATTACGCAGAAACTGCGGTAAAGTACGGCATTTCCTACCAACAGGCACGCAGCTATACGCTGAAATACGAGGCCGGTGGTCTTGATGCCTTACAGGATAATCGCGAGAAAAGAAAAACGGAAGACC
>NZ_LUGJ01000003.1:0-13449 GCF_001682955.1 Megasphaera sp. DISK 18 | reverse complement strand
CAACATTTGACAAAGAGCCAGAAAACTGGCCTCTGAGCCTCAAAGATGATAAAATGTATAGGAAAATAAACGATGTTACTTATCATAAAGGGGGATTTTTTATGTTTACCTATTATATGCCGACGCAGGTGTTTTTCGGGAAAAACTGTATTGCCGAGTCTGGTCAGGTGTTAGCCGGTTTGGGGAAACGGGCCTTATTGGTCACAGGCCGTCATTCCGCCAAGGTCAACGGCTCTCAAGATGCTATTACCGGAAAACTTGATGAATTAGGCATTGCCTGGTATCTCTTTGACGATGTTGAAAACAATCCCTCTATCGATACGATCCGCAGAGCCGCTTCTCTTGCCAAGGAGAAGGGCGTTGACTTCGTCGTCGGTATCGGCGGCGGTTCACCCATGGATGCCGCTAAGGCCATTGCCCTGCTCTGCACGGATGATCTCGACGATGAACGGCTTTTCAAAGGACCTTACAAAAAGCCCTTGCCCATTGTGGCCGTGCCGACGACGGCCGGAACGGGGAGTGAAGTGACCAAAGTCAGTGTCCTTACTAATGTTCATGCCGGGACCAAGCAGTCCATCAATACGCCCTTCATTTTTCCGGTCTATGCCTTTGCCGACCCGACTTATACGGAAAGCGTGTCCCAGACCGTTACCATCGACACGGCCATCGATGCCTTGAGTCACGCCGTGGAAGGCTATATGTCCACCATGTCGACGCCCATGAGCGACGTCTGGGCCGAAGAAGCCATGCGCTTTATCGGCCTCCATCTGACCGACTTGAAGGGGGATATTCCCTATGCCGTCCGGGAAGATTTGCTTTATGGGTCTATGCTGGCCGGTCTTACCATTGCCCAGACGGGAACGACCATGGTTCACAGCATGGGCTACATGCTGACCTATTATCGCGGCATCACTCACGGCCGGGCCAACGGCCTGCTTTTGCCGGCTTACATGAAACTCATGGAAGAATCAATGTCCGATAAGGCGGAACGCGTCTGGGCCATCCTCGGCCTTTCCGGGAGCGAAGACTTTGCAGCCCTTATGACGGATCTTATGGGCGATACGGTAGGACTCACCGATGATGAAATTAAAAAGTTCGTCACCATGACACTGCCGACCAGCGGTATTCAGCGAACGCCTTATGACGTAACGGCCGCAAATTTGACGACAATCTACAAAGGGCTGTAAGCGGAGGCCGCCTGATTCAATATAGGAGGAATAGTATGGCAGAATTATTAGCGCCGGCAGGCTCTTTAGATAACGTACTTACGGCCATTGATGCCGGTGCCGATGCCGTTTATTTTGGCGGCAAGAGCTTCAATGCCCGCCGCTTTGCACATAATCTAGACGATGAAGAAATCGTCCGAGCCGTAAGAACGGCCCATTTATTTGGCGTAAAAGTATACGTCACGGTCAATATTCTCATGGCCGATATGGAACTCGATGACCTGACAATCTATTTGAAGTCTCTTGATAAGGCCGGTGTCGACGGAATCATCGTCCAGGACATGGCGGTGGCACTCTTAGCTCGCCGCGTCGTGCCCGACCTGCCCCTTCACGGCAGTACGCAGATGACCGTTGCCGATGCTGACGGTGTCCGTTTCTTGGAAGAAAACGGCTTCACTCAGGCCGTCTTATCTCGTGAATTATCTCTTGCCGATATACAGTCGGTCTGTGCTTCGTCGCCTCTTGCCATTGAGGTATTCATCCACGGGGCATCCTGCATGGCCTATTCCGGCCAGTGCCTGATGAGCAGCTTCCTCGGCGGCCGCAGCGGAAATCGCGGGGCTTGTGCCCAGCCTTGCCGTCAGCCTTATACCTTAGTTCGCGATGGCAAAGCGGTCATGAAACAAGAAGCCTATGTACTCAGCCTCAAGGATTTAAAAGGCCTTGATTATATCGACGACCTCCTCGATGCCGGGGTCACGTCCTTTAAAATAGAAGGGCGCATGAAGGGAGATACCTATGTCAGGACCGTCGTCACGGCGTACCGCAAGGTCCTCGATGCCCATAACAGCAGCCCGAAAGCCCGTAAAGAGGCTCATGATGAAGCGGCAGCCTTGCTGACCGCAGCCTTTAACCGCAGCTACCAGGATGATTTTTTAAGAGGGACGGTCCAGCGCCGAACCTTGACTGAGAAGAATCCCTCAGGCCGGCAGACGGCATCCGATGCCGCCGTTGGCCTTACGCGAAAGATTCCGATTTACGCCCATGTCGATGTCGACGGTGATGGGCGATTAGAGCTTACCCTGTGGGATGAAAAGGCCCATACGGTAGTGGTTGCGGCGGACTTTCAGCCTCAGCCGGCTTCGAAGCGTCCGGCAACGATCGATTACCTGAAAAAACAGTTGGGACGCCTCGGTGAGACGCCTTTCGTCCTGACCGAGGTGACGGCCTGGGATGAAACGAAGATGATTCCGGCCAGCGTCTTAAATGACCTTCGCCGTCAGGCCGCCGACGCGCTGACGGAAGTTATTTTGGATGATTATCAGCGTCCGTCGGCAGGTACGGTGGTGCCGATATCGGAAACGGTCGTTGAAGCTAAAAAAGCTGAGGCTATGGAACTCGTCGTCCGCTGCGACACCGTCGACGGCGTCATGGCAGCGGCCGAAAAGGGGGCAGACGTCATTATCTTCGGCGGCGAATCGTACCACCATCGTCCTTTCCGGCAGGAAGACTGGCAGGCAGCCGTCAAGGCGGCTCACGATCACGGTGCGGCCTTATGGGCCGGGACGCCGCGCATCGTTCGTGAAGCCCATAGAGCGGCCGTACAGAGCGAACTCGAACGGGCTGCTGCATCCCGGCATCGACGGCATTTACGTCGGCGCCATGGCTGTCTTTACGATGGCTAAAAAGGTCGGCAGCGGCCTTCCTATCCGAGGAGACTGGTCTCTTAATATCTTCAACAGTCAGGCTGCCTCAGCCTATGCGTCCCTCGGCTGCAGCGGCATCACGGCGTCTCTTGAAGCGACGCTGCGACAGATCCGTGACATGGCCCGCAAGAGTCCTTGTCCTGTTGAAGCCGTCGTCGAAGGCCGTGTAGAAATGATGGTCACCGAATCGTGTGTCATCTCATCCTTTGCCGGCAATGGTAAAAAGAAGGGCTGTCCCAATATCTGCCAGGGAGGAGCCTATGCCCTGCGCGATCGGCGGGATGAAGAGTTTCCCGTTGCCACGGACCAATATTGCCGCAATCACATCTTAAACAGCCGCGATCTTGATATGGCGCCCTACTATAAGGACCTCGTCCGGGCCGGCATTGCTGCCATTCGCATCGAAGGCCGAGGCCGCAGTCCGAAGTGGCTGGCCGAGCAGGTTTCCCGCTACCGCCGCCTCTGTGACGGGACGGAAACCTTGGTTCTGGGAAAAGAAGACCAGACCGTTACCCGGGGTCACTTCTTCCATGGAATTTTATAATACAGGAGTATTCATAGATGAATAAACGAAGTATGAGAATTTTGGGATTCTACCAGATTCAGCACATGTTGGTGCGCCTGGCTCCATCCCGCTTGTCGAAGGAAATCGCCCGTCGTTTGAAACCGATGAGCGATGCCGAAGCCATTGACCGGCAGTTGACCGACACGGAAGAAGCCGTCCGCTGCACGCAGACCGAGACCGGCACGCCTTTTGGCGGCATCGTCGACATCCGGCAGGCTCTGGAAAAAGCCAAGCGCGAAGTAACCCTTGATTCTCGTGAATGTATAGATGTATGGAACAATCTTCAGCATTATAGTGAAATCAGTTCTTTTTTTGCTGACCGGGCAGTAGAATACCCGCACCTGGCTGAACAGGCCGAGGTTATCGGTGACTTTTCGCAGCTTTCCCATTCTTTTGCCACGGTCTTTGACAACAACCACCAGATTCGCGACAATGCGTCACCGCAGTTGATGCGCCTTCGCAGCCGCATCGTCGAACTGGAACGGCAGACGAAGCGCTATGTCAATAACGTCCTGCAAAATAAAGAGTACCAGAAATTTTTCCAGGATGCTTTAGTTACCGTGCGAAACAACCGCTACGTCATTCCCATCAAGCAGGAATACCGCCATGCCTTTCCCGGCATCGTCCACGATACGTCGGCCAGTGGTTCAACTCTCTACATCGAACCCTTGGCCATCGTCAACGCTAACAACGACCTGCAGTCGGCCCGTATTGAAGAAACGCGGGAAATCGAACGGATTTTCCGCCGTCTGACGGCTAAGGTTCAACAGCAGTACACAGAACTCTATGACAGCACCCTTTGCGTCGGTCAGTTGGAATTCATCTTCGCCAAGGCCCAATTAGCTCGGCAGATGAAGGCCTGCCGTCCTGCCGTTTCCAAGACGCGGCAGATCAAGCTCATCCAGGCCCGCCATCCCCTCATCGATGCCAAGTATGTCGTGCCTAATACGATCGTCCTCGGCGGCGACTACCGGATTTTGCTCATTACCGGTTCCAATACCGGTGGTAAGACTGTATCCATGAAGACTTTGGGCCTCTTGGTCCTCATGCACCAGGCAGGACTTTTTATCCCTGTTGAGGAATCGTCGGAACTGCCCGTCTTCCGCGACGTCTTTTCCGATATCGGTGACGAACAGGATATCTCTCAGAACCTGAGTACCTTTTCCAGCCATATGAAGCAGCTGGTCTATATCTTGAAGCACTGCGGTCCGGACGACCTCATCCTGGCCGACGAACTGGGCTCTGGGACCGACCCGGCAGAAGGCAGTGCCATTGCCATCGCCATCTTGGACTCCCTCTATCAGAAGGAATCTTATGTCATGGTCACGACCCATTACAATGATTTGAAAAACTACGCCTATAATACGCCGGGCATTGAAAACGGCCACGTCGAATTCGATATGGAAACCCTGAAGCCGACGTATAAACTGCGCATCGGCTCGGCCGGCAGCTCTCATGCTTTCAGCATCAGCGAACGGCTTGGCATGCCTAAATCGGTTCTCGAAAAGGCCAAGGAACTGCGCAGCAAAGCCCAGGACATGGATATGGAAAAAGTCCTGACTCAGCTCAATGCCCAGGCTAAGAAGTTGGATGAAGAACAGGCAGAACTGACGTATCGCCTGAAGGAAGCTCGGAAATTGGAAGATGACCTGCGTCGGGAAAAGGACAAGGTCACGTCCAAGCGGCAGGATATCATCGATGCCAGCCGCCGTGATGCCGTCGACCTTAAACGCAGTCTCCGCATCGAAGCCGAAAAGATTATCCGTGAACTCAAGGCTCAGACCAAAGAAACCTTGTCCGATCGCGAAAAGGCGAGGGCCATTGAGCAGGCTCGTCGGGCGATCCAGCAGATTTCCCTGCCCGAAGCAGAAAAACCGCACCGCGATCCCATCGACCGCAGTCAGTTAAAGGTGGGGCAGCAGGTCTTCGTCAACACCTTGGACAGTATCGGTACCGTCGAAGACATGGGCAGCAAGCAGCTGACTGTATCCTTGCGAGGCATGACGGTCCGCGTCAAATTCAGTGACGTCAGCGCACCTTATCTCGACGAATTGAAGAAAGAAAAACAGGCTGAAAAGAAGGCTGCCGCCAGCTCTTCCTATCGTCCCATCCGCTCATCCCGGGTGGCGACGGAGCTCAACATCATCGGCAAGACCTTTAGCGAGGCCCTGCCCGATGTCGAACGTTTCCTCGATCAGGCCCTGGCTGCCGGTTTCAGTCCGGTAAAAATCATCCACGGCAAGGGAAGCGGTGCCCTGCGCCGGCAAATCCATGCCTTTTTGGATGACCAGCCCTTCGTAAAAAAGTATCAGCTCGATGACGTCGACGGTGGCGGTGCCGGCGTTACCTTAGTCTATTTTTAATGAGTGCAGAATCCTCTGTCTTTTGGTAAATAATCAAAAGGCAGGGGATTTTTTTTGTAAATCTTTCGGGGAAATCGTTGACAGGATAGTTGTAATATGATATATTACAACTATCCTAATTGTAATCAATTATATTACATCTAAAGACAATATTTATGTGTATCCTATGAAAAGAGAAAGGGTGTTGTATTATGACAAAGAAAATTGCTGTTGTTGCTGCCGGTGGGAAAGTTTCCCGCAAAGTTATTACCGAAGCCGTTAACCGCGGTTTTGACGTTACGGCCTTTGGCCGCAAAGCTGAAAACATGACTGATGCTCAGCATTATGTACAGAAAGATATTTTAGATTTGACAGCAGACGACCTGAAAGGCTTTGACGCCGTCGTCGACGGCTTCGGTGCTTGGACACCGGAAACCTTGCCGGCTCATTCGACGACGACAGAACACCTTAGCCGGATTTTAAGCGGAAGTTCTACTCGCCTGCTCATCGTCGGCGGTGCCGGATCGCTCTTTGTCGACAAGGAACATACCACGGCCTTGTCGGATACGCCGGACTTTCCCGATGACTATAAGCCGGTCGCCACAGCTATGGGTGATGCCCTCGCATTGCTTCGCCGTCACGACGACGTCAATTGGACTTATATCAGCCCGGCTGCCGATTTCCGTGCTGACGGTGAACGGACCGGGAAATATATCCTGGCCGGCGAAGAATTTACCCTGAACAGCAAGGGCCAATCGATTATCTCCTACGCCGATTATGCCATTGCTATGGTCGATGAAATCGAAAAGGGCGACCATATCAAACAGCGCATCAGCGTCGTCGAAGCATAACGAATTATATAGATTATATAGAAAAAGCTTCCATGAAGAAAAAATCCTTCGTGGAAGCTTTTTTGTATGATGTTATGTTTTAGAATTTGTCGTGATTTCTCGGGCGAACTGGCGGGCGTGTTCGGCCTTTTTGTCGTCCATAAAGACTGTCTTATAGCCTAAGTGGCGTTCGGCGAATAGGGAGAGGTACTCGAGCTTGGAGTGTTTGCAGTAGCGCTTGATGCCTTCTTCAAAGAGGTCGGCCCCGTGGATGGGCTTATAGCCGCAGGTCACCATGAGGGCTACTTTTTTGCCGGCCCAGAGAGAGGGTCCTACCTCATCGCCGTAGTACTTGTTGAAGCCGTAGACGAAGCGGTCGAGGACATTCTTCAGCGGTCCCGGACAGTACCAGGAGTAGATGGGCGTGGCCAGGACGATGAGGTCGCTCTCCAGGACAGCGCCTGCAATGGGCGCGAGGTCATCGCGGCGGACGCAGGCGAAGTGCTGCCAGTCCTGTTGACAGCCGCGACAGGCGTAGCACGGATCTATCTGATAGTCATAGAGCCAAAAGATTTGGTACGCATGTCCCAGGTTCTTCAATTCGTCACAGAAGGGATCGAGACACTGTTTGGTGTTGCCGTTTTTTCTGGGACTGCTCATGAGAATGGTGATTTTCATCGGAGTTCCTTTCACGAACGAAGGACTTTTATAGGACGATATGGCTGAAGACGTCACCGATGGCGTCGTGGAGGACGAGGTCGGCGGCGCTGTCCATGTCGGTCGTCGACTTGTTGATGAGTACCAGTTTTTTGCCGCGATAATAGCGGACTAAGCCGGCGGCGGGGTAGACGACGAGGCTCGTGCCGCCAATGATCAGCATGTCAGCCTGGCTGATATAGTGCAGGGACTGTTCGATGACGTCGTTGTCGAGGCCTTCTTCGTAGAGGACGACGTCAGGCTTTATGGTGCCGCCGCAGGCGTCGCATTTGGGAATGCCGGTGGAGTCCTTCATGTACTGGGCGTCGAAGAATTTATGGCAGTGGGTGCAGAAGTTGCGGTGGACGCTGCCGTGGAGTTCGAGGACGTTCTGGCTGCCGGCTTTTTGATGGAGGCCGTCGATATTCTGGGTGACGATAGCCCTTAGTTTTCCGGCCTTTTCCAGTTCTGCCAGCTTGATATGGGCCATGTTGGGTTTGGCGTCGAGGGCCAGCATCTTGTCGCGGTAGAAGCGGTAGAATTCTTCCGGTTGTTCCCGGAAGAAGGTGTGGCTGAGTATCGTTTCCGGCGGGTATTTGTAGTGCTGGTTATAGAGGCCGTCGGTGCTGCGGAAATCGGGAATCCCGCTTTCTGTCGAGACGCCGGCGCCGCCGAAAAATACGATGTTGTCCGAATGTTTGACCATGTCGACGAACTTTTCAATTGCTGTCATAGAAAAAAACTCCCTTCGTTAGACTCCATAAGTATCTTTTAATAATTCGAGTCCCGTTTTGGTGCGGAACACTTTTTCTTTAAAGGTCCGAATGGCTTCCGGCTTCAGTTGATCTTCATAGGCGTTGACCAAGAAATCGGCTTCCAACAGAATTTGGTAATCAACCCCGTCGACACCGCTGTAGGTATGGTGATGGGCGATGAGAAAGCAAACCCTGTCGATAAGTTTTTCCGGGGCTCCTAGTTCTTCGAGGATGAATCGAGCCGGTTCCGGCCCTTCGAGTTCTTGAAAATGGCCTGACGAGGAGCCGTATTTTTCTTCGGCCCGATGAATACCGATGTCGTGGAGAACGGCCGCCGTTTGGAGGATGGTTTGCCGGTCTTCTGAAAGTCCTTCTAACCGGCCGATGGTGTCGGCATAGGCATAGACTTTCAGGAAATGGTGGATACGCCGGGCGTCGCCTTTGTCATAGGCGACGGCCTTTTGGATGACCTGCTCGATGGATATCATAAAAACGCCTGCCTTTCTACAGCCATTATACTACATAATGAATGATTATAAAAATTATCCTGTGCTAATTTGTCAAAAACCATTGACAAAGTGTCCATTTATATCTTATGATTTTTTATAGGAATTGTTACATTTATTTATCATTTTTTCATTATGGTTAGGAGTGGTTTTATGGTCATGGACGTCCTGAATTACCTTGACGATGTCCTTTATTATCCGATTTTAATGGTCATCCTCGTTGCAGCCGGCCTCGTTTTCTCGTGGAAAACACGGCTCATCCAGCTTCGTATGTTCGCTGAAAGTATCCGCGTCGTCATGGAAAAACCGACGAAAGACGGAAACGTATCGTCTTTCCAGGCTCTCATGGTTTCGACGGCATCCCGCGTCGGTACGGGCAACATCATCGGCGTATCGACGGCAATCTGCCTCGGCGGTCCGGGGGCCGTATTTTGGATGTGGATCATCGCCATCATCGGCGGCGCCACGGCCTTTATCGAAAGTACCCTGGCTCAGGTTTACAAACGCCGCAACGCCTTAGGAAACAGTTACGGCGGCCCGGCTTACTACATTGAAACGGCCATGCATAATCGGGGCTTGGGCGTCCTCTTTGCCTTATCCTTGATTCTTACCTATGCCGGCGGCTTCAACCTCCTCTGTTCATTTAATATGCAGTCGACCTTCCTCGTTTACGATTTCTATGATCCGACGATGACGCCGTGGATTCTCGGTGCCGTTTTTGCAGCCCTCGTCGCTTACTGCCTTATCGGCGGCGGTCAGCGCATCATCAAGGTTACGTCGATCATGGTTCCGGTCATGGGCGCCATCTACATTCTGGCAGCCTTAGTCGTCGTTGTCGCTCATATTTCCAGCCTGCCGCAGGTCTTTGCCATGATCTTCGCTGATGCCTTTGATTTTGAATCCATCTTAGGCGGCGTTTCCGGTTCCTGCCTGATCTACGGCATCAAGCGCGGTCTGTACTCGAACGAAGCCGGTATCGGTTCGGCTCCGAACGCTGCCGCTGCCGCTGACGTCAGCCATCCCGTTAAACAGGGCTTGGTTCAGATGCTGTCGGTCTTCATCGATACCCTCTTAGTCTGCAGTGCTACGGCTTTCATGGGACTCTTCTCGGGCGTCCCCATTACCAAAGAAGTCGCCGGTGCCGCTTACGTACAGAGTGCCGCTTCGGCCGTCTTCGGCGGATTCGGACCGCTCCTCATTACGCTTTGCATGCTCCTCTTCGGTTTCTCGACGCTCATCGGCAACTTATACTACGTCGATAACTGTATCCGCTTCATCCATAAAGGGGCTCCGTCTCAGAGCTTCGTCTATAGCTTCCGCCTCGTCTGCATCGCCGTCGTCTTCATCGGTGCCGGCATGTCCATGGCTGCCGTTTGGGCCATTGCCGACATCCTGATGGCCATCATGTGCTTCATCAACATCCCGGCCTGCTTTATCCTCAGCAAAGTCGCCGTCAATGCCATGAAGGATTATCAGCAGCAGCGTGAAGCAGGGCAAATTCCGGTCTTTAAAGCCGCTGCTATCGGTATCGACGAAAGCACGGTACAGTATTGGAAATAAATCCTCTTGACAAATAGGGGGAGAGACCTTACAATACGCTTATATACAATGATAATTGTATTAAATAATTAAGCGTAAAAGCTATGAACAAGACGGTCGATATGGCCCAGCCTTTTTAGCGAACCGGGGACGGTGAGAGCCCGGCAGAGGCTGTATATCGACGGATCACTTGGGAGCTGCAGCTGCGAACCAGCTGCCGGGTCGCATCGTTATATTGCGTCAAAGTGGCTGCGTGAGCAGTCAATAGGGTGGTACCACGGTGATTACGTCTTCGTCCCTTTTTGGGACGGAGACGTTATTTTTTTTCACACAGATAAGAGGAGGAAGCATCATGGATTACGGTAAGACTTTACATCTGCCCCAGACGGAATTCCCCATGCGCGGCAATTTGCCGAAACGGGAACCGGACTTTTTGAAATTTTGGCAGGATCATGACATTTATAAAAAACGCTTGCAGAAACGGGACGGAGCGCCTAAGTTCATTCTGCACGACGGCCCTCCCTATGCCAATGGCAAGATTCATATCGGCCATGCTTTAAACAAAGTATTAAAAGACATTATCCTTAAATATAAGACCCAGCAGGGCTGCTATACCAAGTATGTTCCCGGCTGGGATACCCACGGCCTTCCGATTGAACACGCCGTCATCAAGGATACAGGCCTCAATCGCCACGAAATGACGCCCCTTGACTTGCGTGCTAAATGCCGCGATTACGCCTTAGCCCGCGTCGAAGAACAGAAGAAAGACTTCATCCGCCTGGGCGTTCTCGGGAATTGGGAAGATCCCTACCTGACCCTTCGCAAACACGTCGAAGTCGCTCAAATCGGCGTCTTTGGCGAAATGGCTAAAAAAGGCTATATCTACAAAGGTCTGAAGACCGTTTACTGGTGCCCGCACTGCGAAACGGCTCTGGCTGAAGCTGAAATCGAATACAACGACGATAAATCGTTCTCCATCTACGTCAAGTTCAAATCCGTCGACGTCAGCGGCCATATGCCGAAAGATGCCGATCCGGAAAAGGTATTTGCCCTCATTTGGACGACGACGCCTTGGACCATTCCCTGCAACCTGGCAATCAGTGCCAACGAAAACCTGGAATACGTCTGGGTCCGCGTCGGCGATGAATATCTCCTGATGGCTAAAGAACGAGTTGCCGTTACCATGGAGGCCGGTAAGGTTACGGACTATGAAGTCCTGCCCGACGTCATGACGGGCAAACAGCTCGAAGGCATGGTCTTCATGCATCCCTTCTACGACCGCAAGGTCCCGGTTATCCTCGGTGACCACGTCACCCTCGAAGCCGGCACGGGCCTCGTTCACACGGCTCCTGACCACGGCCAGGATGACTTTGATGTCTGCATGAAGTATGAAGCCTGGGGCCTCAAACCTTTGGGCACTGTCGATGGCTCCGGCCGCTATACCGATAAGGTTCCCGGCTTTGAAGGTCAGTTCGTCTTCGATGCCAACGTACCGGTCATCAAGAAATTGGCTGAACAGGGCACCCTCTTTGCAAAAAGCACCTTCCGCCATCAGTATCCGCACTGCTGGCGCTGCAAGAACCCGATCATCTATCGGGCAACGGAACAGTGGTTTGCTTCCGTCGACGGCTTCCGTCAAAAGGCCCTCGATGCCATCGATACGGTCAAATGGATCCCGTCTTGGGGCCATGACCGCATCTACAATATGATCCACGACCGCGGCGACTGGTGCATCTCCCGTCAGCGCGTCTGGGGCGTCCCCATTCCGATTTTCTACTGCGAAGACTGCGGGGAACACATCATCAACGATGAAACGATTTCTCACCTCCAGGATATGTTTGCTAAAGACGGTTCCGACGCTTGGTGGATGTATGACGTCAAGGAATTGATGCCTGAAGGCTATAAATGCCCCCACTGCGGCGGCACCCATTTCCGCAAGGAAAGCGACATCATGGACGTTTGGTTCGACAGCGGCAGCACCCATCAGGGCGTCCTCAAGCACGATCCGGACCTCGATTATCCCTGCGAAATGTACCTCGAAGGCTCGGACCAGCATCGCGGCTGGTTCAACAGCTCGCTCCTCACGTCCGTTGCCGTCAACGGCTATGCTCCGTATAAATCGGTTCTGACCCACGGCTTTACTGTCGACGGCGAAGGCCGCAAGATGAGTAAATCCGTCGGCAACACCGTAGCACCGCAGGAAGTCATCGAAAAATACGGTGCCGATGTCCTCCGCCTGTGGGTATCGTCGGCTGACTACCAGGGCGATATCCGCTTGTCGCCGAAAATCTTGAAACAGCTCTCCGACGTCTACCGCAAGATCCGCAACACCTTCCGCTACCTCTTGGGCAACTTGGCCGACTTCGACCCGTCGAAAGATGCCGTCGCCTACCAGGATATGACGGAACTCGATAAATGGGCTCTGCTGCGCATGGAACAGGTCTTCGAAGAAGTTACCGACGCCTATGAAAACTATCAGTTCCACGTCATGTACCATGCCATCCATAATTTCTGCACCGTCGATTTGAGCGCCATGTACCTCGACGTCATCAAAGACCGCCTGTACACGGAAAAGACGGATGCTCCCGTCCGCCGCAGCGCCCAGACGGCCATGTACATCATCTTGGATACGCTGGTCAAGATCGTCGCTCCGGTCCTGTCCTTCACGGCGGAAGAAGTATGGCAGAACATGCCTGCCGTCGACGGCAAAGAAGAAAGTGTCCTCCTTACGGATTGGCCGGAAGTTCATAAAGAATATCTGAATGCCGACCTCGATGCTCGTTGGGACCACTTCCTGTCCTATCGCCGCGACCTGACCCGTATCCTCGAAGGAGCTCGTCAGGAACACAAGATCGGTCACGCCCTCGATGCTGCTGTTACCATCTATGCCGATGGGGAAGACTACGATTTCCTCAGCTCCTGGCAGGATCAGTTGGCCACCTTGCTCATCGTCAGTGAAGCGAAACTCGTCAAAGGCGAAGCTCCGGCCGATGCCGTTCCCGGTGAAGACCACAGCGACATGAAGGTCGTCGTCGTACCGTCGAGTGCTGAAAAATGCGAACGCTGCTGGATGCACACCGACACCGTCGGTTCCGATGCCGCTCATCCGACGCTCTGCGCTCGCTGCGCCCACGTATTAAGCGAATAAATTTTCAACCTTGAAATTTCCTTATCCGTAAGGAAGCTCATGGTTGTCCCGAAATGGATAGTTTATGCCTGTCAATGACAGCATAGGCTATCCATTTTTTGTGTTGAAATTTTATGAATTTTATTTTATAATAAATGAAGGTTCTATAATAAATGTTGGGGTCTTGTGGACACTCCTGTTCACAAGACCCCTTGTT
>NZ_LUGJ01000002.1:0-37444 GCF_001682955.1 Megasphaera sp. DISK 18 | reverse complement strand
TAGATTCTGTTCCATGGAGGATGTTTTTGACGGTATGCAATTTCTCTTGAGCACATATCTTTGTTTTTCGCATTAAAAATACTCCCCTCAAGCAGCATGAGATTTTATTATTTCTCATGTCTACCTAAAGGGGAGCATATCAGTATTGTGGAAAAGCTCTTTTTTGTGTTTTCAAGGTTTTTAGGGCTGTTATGCCGAAGAGGAAGATTCTTTATGTTATAATAGGCATAATGAACACTGTGTAATAAACGGGTAGGAGGTTTTTCTATGGATTCTTTTGCAGCCCGCGAGGCTTGTCAGGAAGGCCGCTACAATGACGTCATCGCCATGTATGACAAGGCGGCGCCCGACGGCTCTTGGACGAACTGGGACTATTATTACTATGCCTATGCCCTGCGCAAAGTCAAAAATTACGCCAAGGGACGGGAAATTGCCCGGGCCGGCATCATCGCCTTTCCGGAGTTTACCAATCTCCACGGCATCTACTGCTGGTGCCTTTACTATTTATACATTAAAAAATTCGATGAACGGCTCCAGACCTTCGAAGACTTTCGCCGTGCCGTCGACGCCATCTTAAAGTACAGTCAACAAGGTCCGTACACGCCGTATACCTTAGCCGTATGGCGGATGGTTGAAGTCTTAAAGACAAAACCGCCTTCTATGGCGAATATGGCCGGTGACTATTTGCGCCGTCTCGATCCGGATCTCTTGTCTGATGAAGAAAAAAAGGTGACCCTTCGCGGACGGGAACAGGTTATCGCCTCCGATCGGGAACATTGGTATGCCCTCATGAGCCGGACCCTCATCAAGGAAGAAAAGTACGATGACTGCATTCGTCTTTGCCGAATGGCCTTGGGAATCTTTCCGGAACTGCACCACGACAACGACATTTGGTTTTCCTACCGCATCGGCCTCTGTGAGCTGCGGTTGGGACAGATTGAGGATGCCCGGCAGCGGTTTGAAGACTTATTAAAGTACAAGCAGCACTGGATCGTCTATCGCGGCCTCTTTTTTGCGGCCCAAGCCAAGGGCGACAGTGAGGCCATGCGCCGCTATGGGGCATCGGCCATGGCAGCTCCCGGCGAGCTTAAGGCTAAGGTCAACTTCCTCGTCCAGTTGGCAGGAGCCTTGGAAAATATGGGCAGTTACGATAAAGAGGCTTATGAACATTATCTCTTGGCAAAACTCATCCGGACCGAGCAAAATTGGAAAATTTCGTCCCAGCTCATCGCCAAGGTCGACAGTTATGATTATTCCCCGGCGGATCGGCCGGAACTGCTTCGCCGCCTGCAGTCTTTCTGGATGGCGGAAAAGCATGCCGGTGAGGAACAGCATACGGGGACTATCGATAAGATCCTTCCCGGCGGCAAGGCCGGTTTCATCCGGGAATACGGCGGCGGTCAGTATTATTTCCGTACAGCATCCCTGTATCGGGTCCGAGCGCAAGAAGGGGAGAAGGTCACTTTTTATGTCGAAGACTTTTTCGATATAAACAAGAAAAAACCGGCCCGTCGCGCCGTGGACATCGAGCCTGTTTTGCTATATCATAAGAAATGAAATTACCAGAGAAAGCGAGTGGCCCTTATGATCTTATCAGGCAAGGAAATTGTCAAACATTTAGGTAAAGAAATTATCATCGAACCCTTTCATCCCGAACGGGTCAATCCCAATAGCTATAATCTGTCTCTTCATAACGAACTGATGATTTACGACCATGCCGAATTGGACATGGCTAAGCCCAATCCGGCGTCGACGATTCATATTCCGGAATCGGGCTATGTCCTCCAGCCTAATACGCTCTACTTGGGCCGGACTAATGAATACACCCGGACCGACGGTTACATCCCCATGCTGGAAGGCCGGTCGTCTGTCGGTCGTCTCGGCGTATTCATCCACGTTACGGCCGGTTTTGGCGACGTCGGATTTGCCGGTTACTGGACCCTTGAAATCTTTTGTGTTCAGCCCATACGGATTTATCCCAATGTCGAAATCTGCCAGATTTACTACCACGACATCGACGGGGAATACGATAAGTATACCCACGGAAAATATCAGAACAATACGGGCATCCAGCCGAGCATGCTTTGGAAAGACTTTGAAAAGCTGAAAAAATAGGAGAGGTATGACCATGAGAGAAATCGATATTCAGGAACTGTTGTCGAAAGAAACGTTCTGCTTGGGAAGTGCTGAAGACCGAAAAGGTGGTACCGGCTGCACGGTCCTTGTCTTTCCTGAAAGCGCACCCTGTGCCGTCGACGTCCGCGGCGGCGGTCCGGCCAGTCGGGAATCGGAGCTGCTAAGTCCCATGGCGGCAGCGTCGGGCATCCATGCCATCCTCTTAAGCGGCGGCAGTGCTTTCGGCCTCAATGCGGCTACGGGGGTTATGACCTATTTGGAAGAACAGGGCATCGGCTTTGAAACGCGGATCGCCAAAGTCCCCTTAGTCGTCGCTTCGTGTATCTTTGACCTCGGATGCGGAGACGATGTCCGTCCCGATGCGGCCATGGGCTATGCCGCCTGTGATGCGGCCTTTAAAGGCGACTTCCGGGAAGGCTGCTACGGTGCCGGAACGGGGGCTACGGTCGGAAAGCTCTGCGGCCCGGACTATATGATGAAATCCGGTGTCGGTGCCTATGCCGTTTCCGTCGGAGACCTCAAAGTGGGGGCCATCGTCGTCGTCAACGCTGTCGGCGACGTCCTCGGCGAATCGGGGGAAATCCTGTCCGGCATGAGAAGCCGTGACGGCAAAGGATTTGCCGATACGCGGCGGGTCATGCTCGAAGAAGCAGGAATCACACCGACCCTCTTTTCGCAGCGAGCCGTCGGTACGACGACCAATACGACCATCGGTGCCATCGTGACCAACGGCCGCTTTGACAAGGCTCAGCTGAAAAAAATAGCCGCCCTCGGCAGCAACGGCATGGTCCGCACGATTCGACCGGTCAATACGACGGCCGACGGCGATTCCTTGTATGCAGCCAGCATCGGCACCATTTCAGCCGAAATCAGTTTGACCGGAACCCTGGCAGCTTACGCCGTCGAACACGCGGTCCGCCGTGCTGTTTTGAAGGCTGAACCGATGTACGGCATCCCCGCTTCCCTCGATTGAAGTCTGCGAAAGGACTTGGGGAGGCACTGTTTCAGCGCATCGTAATTTTTGTTATCCTAAAAGGCAGTTCAGTACAGCTGTACATTTTCTATCAGGTGGTGTTTTGCAATGTATGATTATGTCATCGTCGGCAGCGGTCTCTTTGGCGTCGTCTTTGCCCATGAAATGAAAAAAGCCGGGCGCAAGTGCCTGGTCCTGGAACGGCGAACGCACGTCGGCGGTAACGTCTACTGCGAAGAAAAAGAGGGCATCCGCATCCATCGCTATGGGGCCCATATCTTCCATACGTCGAATAAAAAAGTTTGGAACTATGTCAATCAGTTCGTCGAGTTTAATCATTACGTCAATTCGCCGGTCGCCAATTACAAAGGCGAGCTCTACAACCTGCCTTTTAATATGAATACCTTTGCCAAGATGTGGGGCATCGTGACGCCGGCGGAAGCGGCTGCCAAGATCGAAGAACAGCGTCAAAAGGCCCATATTACGGAACCGAAAAATTTAGAAGAACAGGCCATTTCCCTCATCGGTACCGATATTTATACGAAACTCATCAAGGGCTATACGGAAAAGCAGTGGGGACGGAATTGCACCGACCTTCCGGCCTTTATCATCAAGCGCCTGCCCGTCCGCTATACTTTTGACAACAACTACTTTGACGACAGCTATCAAGGGATTCCTATCGGTGGCTACAACGGCCTCATCGACGCCCTGTTAGAAGGAATCGAAGTGCGGACCGGCATCGATTACAATAAAGAACGGTCGTCTTACCTCGATATTGCCCGCAAGGTCGTGTATACCGGGCCTATCGATGAATATTTCGGCTACCGACTGGGCTGTTTGGAATACCGGGGCCTTCGCTTTGAAACACAACGCTTGGAAGAAGTCAATCATCAGGGCGTAGCCGTCATGAATTATACCGACCGGGAGACGCCGTATACGAGAGTCATCGAACACAAGCACTTTGAATTCGGAACCCAACCGGTGACCTATATCACTCGGGAATACCCGTCGGAATGGCACCGTGGGGAAGAAGCCTATTATCCGGTCAACGATGACAAGAACCAGGCCCTCTACAAGCAGTACGCCCGGCTCGCCGGCCATGAACGGAACGTCATCTTTGGCGGTCGTTTGGCTGAATATAAGTATTACGATATGGACGACGTCATTGAAAGCGCTTTGACTGTCGCTGAAAAGGAGATTTGAACAGATGCAGAAAAAAGTTCGCAAAGCCGTCATTCCGGCGGCCGGCTACGGCACGCGGTTTTTACCGGTGACCAAGGCTATCCCTAAGGAAATGATTCCTATCGTCGATAAACCGGTCATCCAGTATATCGTCGAAGAAGCCCTGCAAAGCGGCATTGAAGAAATTTTAATCATCACCGGCCACGGAAAACGGGCCATTGAAGACCACTTCGATACCAATATCGACCTCGAACTGCAGCTGCGCCAGCAGGGGAAGACCCGCCTCTTACGGATGGTACAGGATATTTCCAGTATCAACGTCCACTATATCCGGCAAAAGCATATGCGCGGTCTCGGCGACGCCATCCGTTGTGCCGAATCCTTTATCGATAATGAACCTTTTGCCGTCCTCTTAGGCGACGATATCGTCTATGAACCGGAGCGGCCGGCCCTGCGTCAGATGATCGAGGCCTTCAGCGAAGTCGGCTCGACCCTCCTCGGCTGCCAGGAAGTACCCCTCGACCAGGTATCGCGTTACGGCATCGTCCACGGGATGCCGACGAAAGACGAACGCATCGTGCGGCTCATCGATATGATTGAAAAACCGTCTGTCGAAGAAGCGCCGAGTCGGTTGGCTGCCCTCGGACGCTATATCCTGACGCCGGATATCTTTGAAATCCTGCGCCGCGTCCAGCCCGGGAAGAACGGTGAAATCCAGCTTACCGATGCCCTGCGCCTCATGGCCGACCGCGAAGGCGTCTATGCCTATACCTTTACGGGAACCAGTTATGATGCCGGCAATAAGCTGGGCTTTTTGAAGGCCACTGTCGAATACGCCCTGCGTCGTGACGACTTGGGCCATGATTTCAAGGCTTATCTGAAGGACTTGTTGAAGGGATAACCGTTTCTTTCTTACGCCGCTCTTTGAAGAAACTTTTCATAAGGGCGGCGCATTCTTCCGCACGGACCCCGGCTGTGACGACGGCGGCGTGATTGAGACTGTCGCTGTCGATGAGGTGAAAGAGGGAACGGGCAGCCCCGGCCTTGGGGTCGTCGCAGCCGTAGACGACCCGGTCCAGGCGGCTGTTTACGATGGCGCCGGCACACATGGGGCACGGCTCGACCGTGACGTATAGGGTACAGCCTGTCAGGCGCCAGCGATTCAGTGCGCGACAGGCTTTTTCAATGGCCAACAGTTCGGCGTGAGCCGTGGCACAGGGAAGGGATTCCCGCAGGTTATAGGCTCGGGCGATGACCTTTTTCTGATAGACAATGACGGCGCCGATGGGTATTTCTCCGACGGCATAGGCGGTCTTGGCTTCGGCGAGGGCCTTGCCCATATAAAATTCATCTTTAGTCATGATGATCTCCTTAGTAATTAACATGGTTCATTTATCATATCACGAAAGAGAGGGAAGGGGAATTCCTATGGATGCGATTTGGTGGCATATTTTTGACTTATTGGGGACGACGGCCTTTGCTGTATCCGGCGTTTTTGCAGCCCTTTCCCGGCGCATGGATCTGTTCGGCATCTTCGTCCTCAGCGCAGCGACGGCTGTCGGCGGCGGCATCGTCCGTGACATCCTCATCGGCAATATTCCGCCGGCGGCCTTTAAAAACAGCATTTACCTATGGATTATATTAGGTTCCATCGTTATCGTTACCTTGACCGTCCGCTACTTCAATATCCACATGTGGCGCCGCTTTATGGGTCATCTGTCGGCCATCTACCTCTTGTGTGATGCCATTGGCCTGGGTTCCTTTACCGTAACCGGGACCCTTCTCGGCTGTTATTATTATCCTGATTACTGGATTTTAGATATTACCCTCGGTGTCCTCACGGCCGTCGGCGGCGGCGTCATCCGCGACGTCTTGGCCGGACGGATTCCGGTCGTCCTGCGGACTGAAGTCTATGCTACGGCGTCGCTCCTCGGCAGTGTCCTCTTGTACGGCGCCGTCATTCCCTTTGAAGTGCCTTTTGAAGTGGGGGCCATCGTCAGTTTTTCGGTTACCGTTGCCATCCGGTTGGTTGCCATTCGCTTCCACCTCAATGTGCCCCGCATCCGCCGTAAGAAGCAAGGTTCTTCTTTTTAGAGGGCAGATGTGCTATAATAAAAAATACTTGTTTTTTCTTACGATAGGAGGATAATGTGAATCTGTTACAGAAGGCAGTCAGCATGGCCGTCGTATCCCTGTTCCTGTGTGCTACGCCGTCGACACTGGCTAAGACGATTTTATACGTACCACAGGACGACCGGCCTGTAGATTACGAATATACGGTCAGTACGGCAGAATCGGCAGGCTATACGATTTTGACGCCGCCCGCACAGTATCTGTCGGGCATGAATTTCCACGGTTCGCCGGATCGGCTCATGTCTTGGGTAGAGAATAACGCGAATAAAGCCGATGCCATGGTCCTGTCCATCGATTCTTTAGTCTACGGCGGTCTCGTCGATTCCCGGAAGCACAACCTTCCCATGTCGACCCTCTTGACGCGCCTTGAAAGAGTAGAAGCCCTGCACAAGGCCAATACCAAAGTGCCCCTCTACGTATTCAGCACGGTCATGCGCAGTCCCTGGGCCGGCGGCAAGGGAGTTGAACCGGACTACTACCTGACCATGGGCTCCGATATCTATCAATTAGCCTCTCTTCAGGCCAAGATGGATGAAGAAGGGCTCAATCCTCAGGAACGGAACGATTGGTTCGCTATCATGCGCCGTATTCCCATGGAATACCTGCAGGATTGGTACAATCGGCGCCGCAAGAATATGAGCATCAACTATCGGCTCATCGACGATGCTCGAAAAGGCGTCTTTACCTACTATAGCCTGGGCCACGACGACAACTCGGTCAGCACCCAGTCGTCTTTAGAATCGAAGTATCTCGAAATGGCCGGCCAAGGCATTCCTAAGACATCCTTCGGTTCCTTCCCCGGCGCCGACCAGTTGGGATTGCTGCTCATTACGAGAGCCAGCAACGACTTCAATAATTATCATCCGAAAATTTCCGTCATCTACCCCTTGGGCGGGGGAGAAAAGACGGTCCCTCGCTATGACGGGCAGGCCATCGGCAAGACCATTGCCTCTCACGTCGAAGCCATTGGCGGCACGATTGTCGACAATGAACGGCCGGATCTCCTGCTTGCCGTCAATACGCCGCTGACTACAACGACGACGGAATCGGCAAATTTTGAAAACTTCCCGATCATGCTCCAGTCGACGAAAGACTTCCTGAACCAGATTGAAAAGGCGGTCAACCTCAATATACCGGTCAGCCTCGTCGATATGGCCTTTTCCAACGGCTCGGATAACACCTTGGTCTACGGCCTCTACCAGGACAAGATGATGTATCGCCTGGCCGCGTACAACGGCTGGAATACGGCCAGCAACTCCGTCGGCTACGGACTGTCTCAGGGCGTCCTCGCCAAGTATATGACTCCCGCTGACCACCGCGACATGCTGACCACGCAGTATCTCGACAACTGGGCCTACCAGGCCAATGTCCGCGACTACGTCACCCGCATGGATCAAAAACTCGAAGCCCATACCATCACGCCGGTGTACGCTTCGCGGAACCAAGAACTGCAGAGCCTGGCCAAAACACAGCTCCAGCGCTATGCGTCGACCTACCTCGGTGTCGACCCGCGGACCATTGACGTCACCTTGCCTTGGCAGCGCCTGTTCGAAGTCTACGTCGACGTCAAAAAGACGCCGTCCGTATCCCTTGAAGCCGATGTGCGCCAAGGGATCAATAACCAGCGCCTTCAGAACCTGGCCAATAACGTCGCCGCAGCCCAAGCTCAGCTCGATGCGGCCCAGACCGTCGATGAAGACGGCACAGTAGTTCCGCCGGATCCGGCCGTTCAGGCTCAGCTCCAGGCTGCCAAAGACGCTGCCCAGGCGCAGTACGATAAGGAACAGCAGGCCCAGGCCATGAGCCGCAGTGAAGAAAAGGCTCAGCAAAGCCGTACTTGGACTGCCGACCGTTAACCCGATAAAAAGGATTGATAAAGGAGAATATGGAAACAAACGATATGACCTCGAAGGAAATTAAAAACACAGCTCCCGTGCCATCCCCTAAGCCTCCGCGTAAGAGACTTAAAAAAATCTTGACCGGGTGCCTCATCGCCGCGGCCGCCGTCGTGCTCTATGGCTTTTTCGGCCCGAACTTCCTCTTGCCCTATACCAGCGGCTATCTCCATGTTCGCAGTGACATGACGGCAGCCGACGTCGGCGATGCTTTGACAGATAAGGGCTATATTGCAAGTCCTTTATGGTTCCGCGCAGCGGCCATGGCGACCGGTCAGGCCGGCTCGATCCACGCCGGAGAATATACCTTTAACTCGCGAATGAGCGTCTTTACGATTTTACAGAAACTGGCCAGCGGCAAGTCTGAAGCTGACCGGCTCGTCGTGCCCGAAGGGTATACGGTATGGAATATTGCCAAAGCCGTCGCTGCCAATGGCCGTATCAGCGAAGCGGACTTTTTAAAGGCGGCTGCGTCGGACGCCCAGCTTTTTCCGTATATGAAGGGCAACCGGCAAGTGACCTTTGCCACGGAAGGCTTCTTATTTCCCGATACGTATTTCATCCCTTACGATGCGACAGCCGACGACGTCGTGGCCATGATGTTGAAGAATTTCGATAAGCATCTGACGCCGGCTATGAAAGAGCGCATTGCCAAGAAGAATATGTCCATCTACCAGTTCGTCACCTTGGCATCACTCATCGAAAAGGAAGCTAAATTCGAACCGGATCGGCCCCTTATCGCTTCGGTCTTTGAAAACCGCCTGCGCATCGGCATGAAACTCCAGTCCGATGCCAGCATTGCCTACGCCATGGGCAACCACAAGGCGGAGTACAGCATCAGTGAGACCCAGTACGATTCGCCGTACAATACCTACGTCTATGAAGGCCTGCCGCCGGGACCGATCGGAAACCCCGGTCTTCCCAGCATGGAAGCTATTTTAGATGCGCCGACGACGAATTATCTCTACTTCGTCGCCGATAAGGACGGGCATAACTACTTTGCCGCAACGTATGACGAACACATGAAGAATGTACAGGAGCATATGCCATGAGTCTGATCTGTGAGATTAAGGCTTATGCCGAAAGAGAAGGGCTTCCTATCCTCAGGGACAGTGAAGTCCCTCTTTTTGAACGTATCATAGCTAACCAACGGCCGGTGAAGGTCCTTGAAATCGGGACCTGCATCGGCTATTCGGCCCTTCGCATGGCGCCTTTTCTCGGCGACGGCGGTACGATTACGACCATCGAATTTGATGAAGGGCGTTGGCAAAAGGCACGGGACTTTATCGGCCGCTCTCCTTATAAGGGCGTCATTACGGCGCTCTTAGGAGACGGAACGGAACTTTCCGGAAGCCTCTCTGGGCCGTGGGACCTGGTTTTTCTCGACGGGCCCAAAGGACAGTATGTCCGCCAGCTTCGGCAGCTCATGCCGAAACTTTTACCCGGGGCCCTTATCATAGCCGACAACATCGGCTATCATGAGATGTTTTATATCGAAGGCACCTTGCCCCACAAACACCGGACGGCCATCAGCCGCCTGCGGGAATTTATGGCCCTTATCGAAGATCGGGCACATTTTGAAACGGTGTTTTTTGAAAATGGAGACGGCATGACCGTTTCACGATGGAAAGGATAAGATACATGGGAAAAATAGAATTGCTGGCTCCGGCCGGCAGTATGGATAAATTGAAAATGGCCTTCTTATACGGCGCCGATGCCGTCTACTTAGGCGGGAAATCCTTCGGCCTGCGGGCTTTCAGTGACAACTTTTCAAATGAAGAATTGAAAGAAGCCGTCGACTACGCCCATTCCTTGGGCAAACGGATCCACGTCACGGTCAATATCTTCCCGCATAATGAAGATTTGGAAGGCCTTCCGGAATACCTCATCTACCTTCGCGATATCGGCGTCGACGCCGTTCTCATCGCCGATCCGGGCATCTTTGCCTTGGCTCGCCAGCTGGTACCGGATCTTCCGATTCACATTTCGACTCAGGGCAATACGACCAACTGGGCTTCGGTGAAATTTTGGGCCGACAATGGGGCGGCGCGAGTCGTCATGGCCCGCGAAGTCAGCCTGGCCGACGTCAAGACCATTCACGAAAAAGTGCCGCATGTCGAACTTGAAGGCTTCGTCCACGGTGCGATGTGTATTTCTTATTCCGGCCGCTGCCTGCTGAGCAACTACTTTACGCAGGGGGACCGCGATTCCAACCGCGGCGAATGCGTCCAGTGCTGCCGCTTTAAGTACAACGTCGTCGAAGAAAAACGGCCGGGTCAGTATTTCCCCGTCGTCGAAGATGAACGGGGGACTTATATTTTCAACTCGAAAGATTTGTGCATGCTGCCGTATCTGCCGGACCTCTACGACGCCGGCCTGTCGAGCCTCAAAATCGAAGGCCGCATGAAGAGTATCCATTACGTGGCAACGGTGACCAAGGTCTACCGCGAAGCCCTCGACGCCTATGAAGCCGATCCCGAACACTTCACGGTCCGCCCGGAATGGCTCGATGAATTGGAAAAAATCTCCCACCGGCCTTATACCCGCGGCTTCTCCGTATCGCGGCCGACGGAGGCCGACCAGGTCTACAGTGAATCGAGCAATACCCAGACCCACGACTTCATCGGCTTGGTCCGCTCCTATGATGCCGAAAAGGGGATTGCCTGGATTGAACAGCGGAACCACTTCAAAGTCGGGCAGACCGTCGAGTTTTTGCAGCCCAAAGGCCATTTAGTCACCTGCACCATCGGCTCCATCATCAATGAAGACGGGGAAGCCCTCGATGCCGCCCGCCATCCGCGGCAGCTCGTGGGGGTGGCCATTTCCGAGCCCCTTGAAGCCTGCTCCATGATGCGCCGTCAGGTAGAAGACCATGCTTGATGCCGATTGGGTCTACTTTCGCGTGGCGCCGACGGACATGACCTTCGTCAACCGCATTATCGAAGGCTGCGGCTACCTCGGTGTCGTCACCGCCCTCGATGGAAAAGCGGGGATCGGCTTCGTCCGGACGACGGCCGATACGGCAGGGGAGACACGCGACGTTTTAAAAGACCTTCCCATTCCTGTCGAGATCCTGTCCTTTGAACAGGTCCTGAAAAGAACGAATCAGACGAATGAAAAAGGCTGATAAACGTAAGGTATTTTTTTAGTAAAATTTATAGTTATACGTTTATCCGATTAGAGACAATCTCTTGAGAGATTGTCTCTTTTTTTGCTGTTTTCGCTTGCGGGACGAAAACGCTCCGAAATTAGTGCCTGCTTTGCTCGTTTTGGCTGATAATAGTTCCTGATTGTAGTCAAATTATAAAGGAAAATGAAAAATTGTGATATTTGTTACCCTATTTTTAATCGTTATCCCTTTAAATTTCTAACAGATTTGGTGTATAATTAATACTATAATCATAAAATGAATGGCTGTATATATTATATTGTATGTAATGTGTACGGTCCGATGCAGGTCCGTCAGCTCATCTTCGACATAGGGCATTCCTTTTCACCGTCCGCCGGACCGAAGTCGCGTTAGGAGGCGCTTTTATGAAAAAATCTAATTGCCTGGCTATGATCCTGGCTGGTGGGAAGGGGAGCCGTCTTGGCGTCCTGACCAAAGACCAAGCCAAGCCGGGCCTCTTGTTCGGAGGAAAATACCGCATTATCGACTTCCCTTTGAGCAACTGCCGTAATTCCGGCATCGATACGGTCGGTATCCTGACCCAATATCAGCCTCTCGAACTGAACTGGTACATCGGTAACGGCAGTTCATGGAACCTCGATTCCAATCGAGGCGGTACCTATGTCCTGCCGCCTTATCAGAGCGACGGCGGTTCTAACTGGTATCGCGGTACGGCCGACGCCATCTATCAGAATCTGAATTTCGTCGATATGGTCGGTGACGACTACGTCCTCATCTTGTCCGGCGACCATGTCTATTCCATGGATTACGACAAGATGCTCAATTTCCACAAGAAGCATAAGGCTCAGGTTACCATCGGTACTATCCGCGTCCCCTGGGACGAAGCCAGCCGCTTCGGCATCATGGTCGCTGATGAAGACATGCGCATCAACAAGTTCCAGGAAAAACCGGCCAAGCCCGAAAGCAATTTGGCTTCCATGGGCATCTACATCTTTGACCGGGCCGTCCTCGAAGAGTATCTCCGGGCCGACGCCAAAGATGAAAAGTCAGAACATGACTTCGGGAAAAATGTCATTCCTACCATGCTGGCCGATCAGGTTCCGCTCTACGCCTATCCCTTTGAAGGCTACTGGAAGGATGTCGGTACCATCGACAGCCTCTGGCAGGCCAACATGGACCTTTTGGCAGATGAACCGCCCATCAATCTTCGGGACAGCAAGTGGCGCATCTATTCGGGAAACCAGAGTTTTCCGCCTCATCTCATCGGACCTAACGGGTCGGCCAAGAGTTCTCTCATCGCCGAAGGCTCTGAAATACTCGGCAATGTCAGCAATTCCGTCATTTTCTACGGCGTTACCATCAAGGAAGGGGCTAAGGTCACCAATTCCGTTATCATGCCCGGCACCGTCATTGAAGAGAACGCCGTCATCGACAAGGCCATCTTAGGGGAACGATGCCATATCTATCCCGGTGCCGTCCTGCGCAATAAAGACGGCTCTGTTGCCGTTCTCGGCCGTAAGGCAAAGCTTACCGACGGAGAACCGGAAGACGTTACCGTGAAAGGGGAAGACTCGCTATGAACAGCAATATGATCGGTCTCATCAACATGCGTGAAGACCGCCCGTTAAAGGAAATCAATGATACACGCCCCTTGGCGACCCTTCCCATTGGCGGCAAGTATCGCCTCATCGACTTTACCCTGTCGAACATGGTCAATGCCGGCATCGAAAACGTCGGCCTCATGCTTTCGAGTCAGTCGCGGTCGGTCCTTGATCATATCCGTTCCGGGAAGGAATGGGGATTGGCTCATAAGGGGGACGGCCTGTTTTACCTGCCGGAAGAACGGGTCGACATCGAAAATCCCGTCGAAGGCGACATCGCCGCTTATTACCGCAACCTGATTTTTATCCGGCGGGCCAATAAGCGCTACGCTCTGCTGTCGGGCTGCGACATGGTGCAGAACATCGACTACGATGAAGTCCTGCACTTCCATCGCCGCCACAATGCCGACGTAACCCTTATTTATCAGAAACAGCAGTATGATTTTAATCGCGAAGGCTATGTACTGACCATCGATACGGACTGCACCGACCGGGTCCGGGCCATCGACTCCAAGATGGAAGTCAAAGCCGGGGACAACCTCTACCAGCGCGGCATCATCATCGACTGCGACGTCCTCCAGGACTGCATCCGCCGGGCCTACTCTAAAGGGTATACCCATCTCATTACCGATGTATTCCCGCGAAACGTCGACCGCCTGCGCATTTTCGGGTATAATTATCAAGGGTACGCCAAACGGATCGATTCACTCCAATCGTATTTTGAAGTCAACATGGATCTGCGCGACAGCCGCATTTGGCACGAACTGCTTTTAAAAGACTTGGATCACCGTATTTATACCAAGATCAAAGACGAAGCTCCGGCTAAGTACATGGAAGAATCCCACGTTTCCAACTCCCTCGTAGCCAACGGCTGCATCATCGAAGGGCGCGTTGAAAACTCGATCCTCTTCCGCCGCGTCCGGGTCGGAAAGAATGCGGTCGTCCGCAACAGCATCATCATGCAGCACTCGGTCATCGGTGACGACGCCCAGCTTGACTACGTCGTCTGCGATAAGAATTCGGTCATCCAGCCGGAAGCCGACTTACAGCGTACCGCCGATGATCTGTTGTGCATTGGCAAATGTTCCGTACGTTAGTGTTTTGACAAAAGGGGATAATAAGCATATGAAAACATGGCAGGACAAGGAAGAATTCAAAAGGTTGTTTACCGACAAAGCCTACCGACTGTGGGAAAAGGAATTGCAAGAGTTAACCTTGAACGAAGTCTATCAGACCATTGCCTACATGATCCGCGATCTGGTCAGTGAAGATTGGATCCGTACCAACCAATCCTATGCTGCGAAAAAAGTCAAACAAGTCTATTATTTTTCCATTGAATTTCTCATGGGCCGCTTGTTGGAATCGAATCTCCTCAATGTCGATATGGACAACATCTGCCGGGACGGTTTGAAGGACCTCGGTTGGGATCTCGAAGACGTCATCCCGGCCGAACGCGATCCCGGCCTCGGGAATGGGGGACTCGGCCGGCTGGCAGCCTGCTTCATCGACTCCCTGGCCGCCTTGTCCCTTCCCGGTCACGGCAACAGCATCCGTTATCAGTACGGCCTGTTTAACCAGCGCATCGTCGATAACCAGCAGGTCGAGCTGCCCGATAACTGGCTGGTCAAAGGCTATCCTTGGGAGGTCAAGAAAGTCGACAAGGCCGTCTACGTCCGCTTTGGCGGCAATGCCTATATGCGGCCTACCGGTGACGGTAGCCTCGAATGTGTTCACGAACAGTTCTCGACGGTCAAGGCCGTTCCGTATGACGTGCCGGTCATCGGCTTTCAAAACGATACGGTCAATACCCTTCGTCTGTGGCGGGCCGAGTATTCCCGGGAAGAAATGTATAAGGAACTGTCTATGGGTGACCGGCACCGGGCCTTCCGCTACAAAGACAGCGTCCAACAGATTTCCCGTTTTCTCTATCCCGATGACAGCACCGAAGACGGACGCCGCCTGCGCCTGATGCAGGAATACTTCTTCGTATCGGCCGGCGTCCAAAGTATTGTCCGCCATTATAAGAAAAAATACGGAGAAAGCCTCTATCGTTTCGACCAATACGTTGCCATCCATATCAACGATACCCATCCGGCTCTGGTTATCCCCGAGCTGATGCGCATCTTCATGGATGAAGAAGGCCTCTCGTGGCAGGCCGCCTGGGATATTACCGTCCGGACCGTCGCTTATACCAATCACACGATCCTTCCGGAAGCCCTGGAAAAATGGTCCATTCCCATGTTTAAGGACCTCTTGCCGCGAATTTATTTAATTATTGAAGAAATTAACAACCGTTGGCTCCGAGAAGTCCGCCGTCTCTATCCGGGCGATGAAAATAAGGCCCGTGACGTAGCCATCTTGTGGGACGGGCAGATTCACATGGCGCACCTCTCGGTCCTCGGCAGTCACAGCGTCAACGGCGTCGCCGAAATCCATTCGCAGATCTTGAAGGATTCGACGCTGCACCAATTCTATACCTGTTTCCCGCACCGCTTTTCCAATAAGACCAACGGCATTTCCCATCGGCGCTGGCTCATCGAGGCCAATCCGAAACTGGCGTCCCTCATCGACGATACGATCGGTGACAAGTGGCGTAAGACGCCGTCGCGTTTGGCCGACCTCATGGCCTATAAAGACGACGCTTCCTTTAAGGAAAAGCTGGCCAAGGTCAAGACCGAACGCAAGGAATGGCTGGCCCGCTACATTCGGGACAAGTATAATCAGGATATCCGGACCGATTCCATCTTCGATATTCAGATCAAGCGCATTCATTTATACAAACGCCAGACCTTGAATATCCTCCATATCCTGCACCTCTACTTCCTCTTAAAGGACAATCCGTCCCTGACCATTACCCCGCGGACCTATCTCTTCGGCGGCAAGGCCGCAGCCAGTTACGGCGAAGCCAAGGAAACGATTCGCCTGATTAACGTCATCGCCCGCATGATCAATGGCGACCGGACGGTCAGCCAGCAGCTGAAGGTCCTGTTCTTGGAAAATTACAACGTATCCCTGGGACAGCTCCTCTTCCCGGCCGCCGACGTCAGCGAACAGATTTCGACAGCCGGCAAGGAAGCGTCCGGGACGGGGAATATGAAATTCATGATGAACGGAGCCATTACCCTAGGGACCATGGACGGGGCCAACGTCGAAATCCACGATCTCGTCGGTGACGACAACTGCGTCATCTTTGGCCTCCGAGCCGATGAAGTCATGAATTACTATATTCGCGGCGGTTATTCGTCTTGGAAGATGTACAGCAGTGATTCCGATATACGGCGCCTCATGGATGCCCTCGTCGACGGAACTCTGGGCGGTGAAAGTTTCGATCTGCTCTATGAATCACTCCTCGATAAGAACGACGAATACTTCGTCTTGAAAGATTTTAAAGCCTACTGTGAGGCACAGCAGGAAATTGCCAAGCGGTATGGACATAAATCAGATTGGTGGCGGTCCAGTGTCGTCAATATTGCCCAGTCGGGATATTTCTCCAGTGACCGGACGATCAAGCAGTACGCCGACGATATTTGGCACATCAAGCCATCTAAGCACGACTGAAAGACAGGGGGATATGCGATGAAACTCAGTGCAATCGACGAATACAGTACCTTCTTGTATCACCAGGGTACGAATTATGCCAGCTATCGACTGTTCGGCGCTCACTTTACAGGGTGGCGCCGGAAATCCTGCGTGCGTTTTGCCCTTTGGGCACCGCATGCACAGAAGGTCAGTGTCGTCGGTGACTTCAACCATTGGGATGACGATGCCAATCCGATGGAACGAAGCAGCCAAGGCAATGGCATTTGGGTCGCATATATAGAAGGCCTTAAAGAAGGCGATATTTATAAATACGCCATTACGACGGCGTCTGGAGAACGCATCTTAAAGAGCGACCCTTACGCTTTCTGGTCGGAAGTACGGCCTCATACGGCATCGAAACTGACCAAGCTCCACTATACCTGGCACGATAAGAAATGGATGGATAGCCGTGAGGCTTACGATTCGTATCGTAAACCGATGCTGACTTATGAAGTCCATCTCGGCTCGTGGCGGCGCGGCGAAGACGGCGGCATGCTGACTTACCGCGATATCGCCGAAGAGCTGGTCGCTTACGTAAAAGACATGCATTATACCCATATCGAGCTCATGCCGCTGTGTGAATATCCCTTTGACGGTTCCTGGGGCTATCAGGGAACGGGTTATTTTTCAGCGACCAGCCGCTATGGCACGCCGGAAGATTTTATGTATCTCATCGACCACTGCCACCGAAACGGCATCGGCGTCATCCTCGACTGGGTGCCGGGCCACTTTTGCCGCGACGCCCACGGCCTGCGCCACTTCGACGGAGAACCGTGCTACGAATCGGGAAATCCGATTTTGGCGGAAAACAAGGAATGGGATACGATGAACTTCGACTATGGCCGGACGGAAGTCCAGTCCTTCCTCATTTCCAGCGCCCTCTTTTGGCTGAGCCAGTTCCATATCGACGGCCTTCGCATCGACGCCGTGGCCAATATGCTGTATCTCGACTACGGCCATCCCGACGGAGAATGGCAGGCCAATAAGTACGGCGGCCGGGAAAATTTGGAAGCCATCGACTTTTTGCGCCATCTCAATGCGGCCGTCTTTAAAGAATTTCCTCAGGCCCTCATGATCGCCGAAGAATCGTCGGCTTGGCCCCTTGTCACCAAACCGGTCGACGTCGGCGGCTTGGGCTTCAATTATAAGTGGAACATGGGCTGGATGAACGATATGCTGCGCTATATGTCCATGGATCCCTTGTTCCGCAAGGACAATCACAATCTCATTACCTTTTCCTTGTGCTACGCCTTTTCGGAAAACTTCATCCTGCCCTTGTCGCACGATGAAGTCGTCCACGGCAAACACTCGCTCCTGGATAAGATGCCCGGCGATTATTGGCAGAAATTTGCCGGCCTTCGAGCCTTCTACGGCTACTGGATGGCCCATCCCGGCAAGAAACTCTTGTTCATGGGCAGTGAATTCGGCCAGTTCATCGAATGGAAGTACGATGACAGCCTCGACTGGCACCTCTTGAATTACCCCATGCATTCGGCTATGCATGACTACGTGCGCCAACTGAACGGGTACTACGTCGACCATCCGGAATTGTGGGAAGAGGACTGCGACTGGTCGGGCTTTTCCTGGATCAGCTGCGATGACAACGACAACAGCGTCATTGCCTTCTTCCGGACGAGCAAAGACGAAACCGATTCGACCGTCGTCATCTGCAACTTTACGCCTGTCGTCCGCCATTCGTACCGCATCGGCGTTCCCGTCAAGGGCGATTACGTCGAAGTCTTTAACAGCGATGCCGAAGCCTTTGGCGGGTCGAACGTCCTCAATGAAGGCGTTTTTGCCGCTCAGGATGTACCCATGCACGGCATGGACCAGTCCATCGAATTGACCCTGCCGCCGTTGGCGACGATTTATCTGCGCCGAAAGGGCTGAGAGGCACAGAAACCGGACTGCGAAGAAGAACAGCTGAATGGCTGAGAAAGAAGGCAAAGGCATGAGAAAGGGAACACGCCGGCATCAAACGAGACGGCGGGTATCAGTAACACATCCATCACCATCTATAGAACGCCGTGCCCAAGCAACGCGAGAAGCGGCGCGGACGACATCAGACCGTAAAAGGGAGGGACAGACGATGAAGGTATTATTTGTGGCTTCAGAAGCAGTGCCATTTATTAAAACTGGCGGCTTAGCCGATGTCATGGGGGCCTTGCCGAAGGCATTAGCCCAAAAAGGCGTGGACGTCCGGCTGGTCATTCCGAAATACAGCGGCATTGCCGATGCTGTCAAAGAAAAGATGAAGACCGTCGTGACCGGTACGGTCAACTTGTCTTGGCGCCAGCTCTATTACGGCGTCGAAGCGGTAGAACAAGACGGGGTGACCGTCTATTTTATCGACAACGAATGGTATTTCAAGCGGGACAATCTCTATGGCTACGGCGATGACGCCGAACGGTTTGCTTATTTCTGCCGCGCCGTTTTGACCATGCTGCCCGCCGTTGGCTTTAAGCCCGATATCATCCACTGCAACGACTGGCATACAGGGCTCATGGGCGTCTTCCTCAAAGAAGACTTCCGCCACGACGACTTTTATAAGGATATGAAGCTGGTCTATACCATCCATAACCTGAAGTATCAGGGCATCTATCCGCCGTCGATTATGCGCGACATCATCGGCCTGCCGCAGGAACTCTTTGATAAGGGCAATCTCGAATGCGACGGCTGCGTAAACTACATGAAGTCCGGCCTGGTCTATGCCGACCGGGTTACGACGGTCAGCCCGACGTACGCTCAGGAAATCACCTATCCCTACTTCGGGGAAGGCCTGGACGGCTATATCCGGGCTAACAGCGGCAAAGTGTCGGGCATTTTGAATGGTCTCGACGTCGATGCTTACAATCCGGAAACGGATCCGTACATCAAAAAGCAGTACTCTGTCGATACGGCCCGGGCGGACAAACGGGAAAATAAAGACGCCCTGCGTGCTGAACTCGGCCTTCGTATCAAACGCGGCGTACCCCTCATCGCTATGGTCACGCGCCTCGTCGAAGACAAGGGCCTGGACCTTGTCATGCGGATCATGGATGAACTCGTCGATGACGAAGTCCAGCTGGTCCTGGTCGGGACCGGCGATGCCGGCTATGAAGATGCCTTCCGGGAACTGGCTTACCGCCATCCCAACAAGGTCTCGGCCAATATCATGTTCAATGAAGCCCTGGCTCATAAGGTCTACGCCGCGTCGGATATGTTCCTCATGCCGTCGCGCTATGAACCGTGCGGTCTCAGCCAGCTCATCGCCCTGCGCTACGGATCCATTCCTATCGTCCGGGAAACGGGAGGACTCAAGGATACGGTACAGCCCTTCGATAAGTACAGCAAACAGGGCAACGGCCTGACCTTCCCGAATTTCAATGCCCACGAACTCTTGTTTACGACGAAACGGGCTCTCGGTTATTATGAAGACGATTCTCTTTGGGATCAGCTGGTCCGCAACGCCATGACCAGCGATTACAGCTGGAACCAATCGGCTGACGCCTATATAAGTTTATATGAAAGTGTACTGCAGCTGTAAGGGGCTCAGTATCGGGTCCCCCGTCGGGTATGCGCGACGGGGGATTCTTGATGAAGAAGAAAGGATTTTCTATGGACTTACGACTGTATCACAACTCTCATGATTTTTATTATCGGTCTGCCTTCGGTGCCGTCCCGTCGGGAAGCCGGCTCATCCTGCGCCTGGGAGCTTCGGGACAGGGGGAGAATTGCCGGGCTGAGGTGCGCCTGTGGCAGAGTAACGTCGGTGAATCGCATCTCTCCATGACTTATGAGGACCAGGCCTTTAAAGCCGTCGTGCCCATTCCCGATAAGGGCTGCCTCTTATGGTATTACTTCATCGTAAGCGACGGAGATACGACGCGTTATTACGGGAATAATTACGAACAGCTCGGCGGGGAAGGGGCCGTCTATGAAGCGGCGCCGCCGGCCTATCAGATTACGGTCTACGACAAAGAGGCCCATACGCCGGACTGGTTTAAGCATGCCATCGTCTATCAGATTTTCCCTGACCGCTTCTATCGCAGCGGCGACGGGGAAAACCTTTGGGGCAAAGAAGGGGCCGTTATTCACAGTAATTGGTATGATAAGCCTTACTACTGCAAGCGGGAAGGCGTCGGCGACATCGTTTATTATGACTTTTTCGGCGGCAATATCAAGGGCATTCAGGAGAAACTGCCTTATTTAAAAGAATTGGGCATTACGGCCATTTACCTCAATCCCATCTTTGAAAGTTCGAGCAACCACCGCTACGGCACGGCCGATTATTTCCGCGTCGATCCCATGCTGGGGACCAATGAAGAATTTGCCGCCTTTTGTAAAGCTGCCAAAGAGGCCGGCATGGCCGTCATCCTCGACGGCGTTTTCAGCCATACCGGGGCCGACAGTATCTACTTCAACCGCTTCGGCCATTATCCCGGCGTCGGCGCTTACCAATCGAAGGAATCGCCGTACTACGAATGGTTCCGATTCACCAACTATCCCGATGAATACGAATCGTGGTGGGGCGTGTCGGACCTGCCCGACGTCGAGGAAACGACGCCGTCGTACATGGATTTCATCATTAACAAGAAAGAAAGCGTCCTCAAATACTGGCTCAATCAGGGCATCCGCGGCTGGCGCCTCGATGTCATCGACGAGCTGCCCGTTCCTTTCTTGCGGCAGTTCTATAAGACCTTGAAAGAAGAAAACCCCGACGCCGTCCTCATCGGCGAAGTCTGGGAAGACGCGTCGAATAAGGTCAGCTACAGCGAGCAGCGGGAATACCTCTCGGGCTACGACATCGACAGCGCCATGAACTACGCCCAAAGGGCCTTGATGGTGGATTTTGGCACCGGAGCCAAAGAGGCACGGCGCATGAATGATGAATTGACCCGCCTTCGGGAAAATTATCCGCCGGAAAATTTCTATGCCATGCTCAACCTCATCAGCAGCCATGACATCGAACGGATCTTGACCGTCCTGAGTGCCGCCGGCGGCACTGACGTAGAAGATGTCGAAACGACGGCCAAGAAGCGGTTGAAACTCTTGACGACGTGGCAGATGACCATGCCCGGTGCACCCTGTATCTATTACGGTGATGAAGCCGGCCTCACCGGCGGTAAGGACCCGGACAACCGCCGGACCTACCCCTGGGGACGGGAAGACTGGGATATTCTCGGTTGGACCAAGGCTTTGACGCGTTTGCGGACGGCTCATGATGCTTTACAGACGGGCCGTTTCATCCCGCTCTACGCCGACGGCGACGTCTACGCCTTTGCCAGGCTCATCGAAGGCGGCCGCGACGTCTTTGGGAAACCGGCAGAAGACGGGCTGTTCATCGTCGCCATGAACCGGAATCCGTCGGCGCTTCGGACCATCAGCCTGTATACCGACGGATTGGCTTACGGCAAGTTTACCAATGCCCTGAATAAGCGGATGGAACCGGAAGTAACCTTGAACAGCCGCCTGACCCTGACCCTGCCGCCCTTAGAGGCTGTCATCTTACAGGCCGGTGAGGCCAAAAAGAAACGCAGCGGCGTCCTCCTTCACCCGACGTCCCTTCCGGCAGCTGTCGGAAAGGGCGTCTTAGGGACGGCGGCGTATCGCTTCGTCGACTTCCTTAAGACGGCCGGTCAATCGGTGTGGCAGATCCTGCCCCTGATGCCGCCCTTGGCCGGCGATTCGCCGTATCTCTCGGAATCGGCCTTTGCCGGCAACGAATCCCTCATTTCTTTAGAACGACTGTGTGACTGGGGCTGGTTGAAAAAAGACGTCGTTGCCGATTTCATCGCTATGGGGAAAGGCTTGCCGCCATCGGAGGTGGCGGCCGAAAAGGCCCGCATCTTATGGAATCTGTCTCACGATAAGGACCTCGTCATTTCCTGGCAGCCCTTCCGGGACTTCTGTGAGGCCAATGCCTACTGGCTCGACGACTACGCCTTGTTCCGCAGTATCCGTGATTTCTTTAAGGGCCGTCCTTGGACGGAATGGCCCGATGACATCCGCTGCCACGATGCCGCAGCCCTTACGCGGTATGCAAAGGAACTCTCAGCCACCGTATCCCATGTCAAATTCATGCAGTACATCTTCGACCGTCAGTGGCACGAGCTTCGGGAGTATGCCAAAGAAAACGGCATCACCATCCTCGGCGACCTGCCCATGTTCGTTGCCCATGACAGTGCCGACTGCTGGGCTCATCAGGATCAGTTCGACCTCGATGAAGACGGACGGCCCGTATCGGTCGCCGGCGTACCGCCTGACTACTTCAGTGCCGACGGCCAGCTTTGGGGCAATCCCTTGTATGATTACGAAGCCATGGCCGCCGACGGCTATCAGTGGTGGACCGACCGTTTCCGCCGCATGAAAGACCTCTTCGATGAACTGCGGGTCGATCATTTCCGGGGCTTTGCCGCCTACTGGGCCGTCCCTCAGGGCGCCCCGACGGCAAAAGACGGTGCCTGGAAAGAAGGGCCGGGCCTCGATTTGTTCCGCGCCGTCTATCAAAAACTGGGCCGACTGAACCTGGTTGCCGAAGATTTAGGCGTCATTACCGATGACGTCTGCGCCTTAAAAGACGCCCTTGATCTCCCGGGTATGAAGGTATTCCAGTTCCACCTTAAAGACCGTTCCGACGGCATTCGAGCCTTCGATACGGAACCGAACTGCATCGCCTATACGGGGACCCACGACAACAATACGATTCGGGGATGGTATGAACAGGAACTTTCTGAAAGCGAACAGCTTCATATTCGCCGCATGCTGGACCTTTCTGACGACGTCTCGCCGGAAGAGCTGGTACAGGCCGTCATCGCCTACACCTACCGCCGCCGGGCTGAAACGGTCATCGTGCCCATGCAGGATCTGTTGGCCCTCCCGGCAGAAGCTCGGATGAACGTTCCCGGCGTCGCCGACGGCAACTGGCAGTGGCAGATGAAGGAAGGCCAGACGACCTTTGATTTGGCTCGCCGATTGGCGAAACTTTGCCGTAAAAGCGGTCGCTAAGTCTCCTTGCCGAAATGGAATAACGCGCTGTCTCTCAAAAGAAGGGAGCAGCGCGTTTTTTGTCGAATACCTATAGTAAGGATATCCGGAAAAAGGAGGAATCGTTGTGTATATCACGCACATGCGCATTCAAAATTATCGAAACTTACAAGATGTCGACATGACCTTTCATGAAAAGGCAAACTATATCGTCGGGGAAAATGCCATCGGCAAGAGCGGTCTCCTGCGCCTTTTGGCATATATGAGCGACGGCCGCAACGTCGACGAAGACGATTACGCCAATCCGTCACAGCCCATCATCATCACCATGGGGCTTCATCTCCTCGAGAGCGACAAGGAGTACTTTGCCGATAAACCCGATGAACATCGCCAAGACCTGCGCATCCGCATGGAAATGCATATCAGCGATATGTATCCCCATCTCTACCTCGACGATACGGGGGAAGAGCTGCCCTTAGAATTGATCCGCCGCCTGCGCTACGTGTCCTATTCGGCGACCATTCCCGAAGAGCAGCGGGTGGCTCCGCGAATCTATCGGGCCTTAGAGCAGAAGCTCTCGGCTTGGGGAGAGGAGCATTGGGACGGTTTGTCAGAAGATGCCCGGGCCTTTATCCATCATGAAGTGGCCGTCGGCAGCCTCGATTCTTCCTACTTCGTCAATATCTTCCTCTTGTCGAAGCTTTTGTGCCGCACGGATCGGCCCCGGGCGGACAATATGAAATTCATTTCCCTGGCGGCGCTCTGCGTCATTACCCATGTCTACCAAATGTCCCTCAGCCGGGCCGTGCCCATGGAACACAACCTCATCGTCGATGAAAAAGGAAGGCGGTACCTGCCGCTCATCATCTCCATCGACGAGCCTGAAATCCACTTGCATCCGTATATGCAGCGGTCGGTCCTCCATTATTATCAGCAGCTTCTCCAGAACGAAGATCCCCAGTTCTGCCGGATCCTCAAGGATCTGTTCAACATCGACGGACTGCGGGGGCAGCTGTTTATCGTCACTCATTCGACGGATTCCCTCATCGACGACTATCGCAACATCATCCGCCTGTACCGCGATAAGCAGGGGATGGTCAAGGCCGCCTGTGGCTCTTGTTTCCATTTCAGCGAAGAAATTGAAAAACACCTGATCATGCACTTCCCGGAAGTCAAGGCGGCCCTCTATTCGCGAAGCGCCCTCATCGTCGAAGGCGAAACGGAGTACGGCTGCTTCCAGCAGTTCGGCGTGACCTTAAACATACCCTTTGACTACTACGGCATCTGTCTCATCAACGCCCGCGGTGAAAGCTCTATTTCTAAGATCAAAGCCCTTTTGGAATACTTCAAGATTCCTGTCGCAGCCTTGTATGACGCCGACGTCAAGGCGGCCCACAAGGGGGAACGCGGTGTCTATTTTACTCATGAAATCTGTTTTGAAATGGATTTGGCCAAGACCCTCCTCGACAGGGGACGGCGCCGCGATTTGGACCGCATCATCAACACGGCCTGCGGCGACCACGCCAGGGCTACGACGGACATGATCAAAAAGGCCTGCCGTAAGCTGGATATCAATTACCATGACTATCCGGCACGCCGGTTGTGGAACGTCAACCCCCGCAATAAGCGGGCCCTGTACGTCTACTATTTTGCCTGGCTGTACAGCAATAAAGGCGTCATTCTCGGACGCCTCCTCGGCCAATCCCTTGAAAAAGACGATATTCCGCCGGCCTTTGCCAATGTCATTACCGCCGTCGGACAATTAGCCAAAGTAACCCAAGCCGTATAGGCCTGGGTTGCTTTTTGTGCCGATGGTACCCTGTAAAGAAACCTCAAAATATGGTATGCTATAAGGTACAGTCTATTGCAGAAAGAGAGATGTGGTATGAAACTTTTTATTGCCGAAAAACCGAGTATGGCCCGGGAACTGGCTAAGTGCCTGCCTGAACCTCATCGGCGGGGAAACGGCTGTATCCGTACGGGAGGCGGCATCGTCACCTGGGCTTACGGCCACGTCCTGCAGCAGGCCGAACCTCAAGACTACGACCCAAAATATAAACGCTGGAAGGCGGAAGATTTACCCATCATTCCGACGGAATGGAAACTCCTCATCAGTCCGGCCAGCAAGGAGCAGTTCCATATCATTGAAGGCCTCATTTCAAGTCCCGATGTCGATGCCATCGTCAATGCCGGTGACCCTGACCGGGAAGGGCAGCTGCTCATCGACGAGATCCTCGACTACGTGGGAAACGAAAAGCCTGTCGAGCGCATCCTCCTCAACGCCCTCGATGAAAAGAGCATCCATGAATCCTTAGGCGATCTTCGCAGCAACGGCGACTTCGTCCACTTGAAGGATTCGGCCTTAGCTCGGAGCCGGGCCGACTGGCTCATCGGTATGAACCTGTCCCGAGCCTATACCTTGTCGGCTCGTCGTCAAGGCCATCGCGTCGTCTTTCCCATCGGAAGAGTCAAGACGCCGACCTTAGCCCTCGTCGTCCGCCGCCAGCGGGAACTCGACGATTTCGTGCCGGTCACGTATTACGTCGTGAAAGCCGATTTTGAGCATAAAAACGGACTTATCCGCGCTCAGTGGCAGCCGAAGGATACCCAGGCCGGCCTCGATTCCGAAGGGCGCTGTATCAAGGAAGAAGCGGCGAAGGATATCTTATCCCGCTTAGCTGCCGATCCCGACGGAACGATCGTCGAGAATAAGAAGTCTAAGAAGAAAGAACCCCAGCGTCTGCCCTTATCCTTGTCGTCCCTTCAGGTCCTGGCCGGCAAGCGCTACGGCTACACGCCGCAGCAGGTCCTCGACACGGCCCAGACCTTGTACGAACGGAAGCTTACGACCTATCCCCGTTCGGACTGTGAATACCTGCCCCTCAATCAGCGTAAAGACGTGCCTCGCATCTTAGCGAATATCGCAGCCATCCCGGCCGGGAAGCTTCCCGAATGGGCGGCCGGGGCTGACGGCAAGATCAAGAGTCGGGCTTGGAACGACAGCAAGATCACGGCCCATCATGCCATCATCCCGACGACCGTTCCTTGTCCCTTCGACAAATTGACTGCCGTCCAGCAGCGCATCTATTACCTCATCGCCCAGGCTTATCTGGCCCAGTTCTATCCCATCCACGAATACGACCAGACGCGGATTACTATCGACTGCGCCGACGAGACCTTCGTCGCCCACGGCAAGGCCGTTACCGTTCTTGGCTGGAAAGCCCTTTATCAGAGCGACAAGAATGAAGACGACGAAGAAAAGGGAGAACTTCCCGTCGTCCGCAAGGGCGATGCCGTCCATTACCGAAACGGCCAGGTTGACAAGAAGGCCACCAAGCCGCCGCCGCGGTTTACGCCGTCGACCTTATTGGCGGCCATGAAGGAGATTTATAAGTACGTCAAAGACGACAGCCTGAAGAAGAAGTTGAAAGAAGTTCAAGGTATCGGCACGGAAGCGACGCGGGCGACGATCATTCAAGAATTGATTCAGCGCAAATTCTTGACGGCCGAAGGGAAAAAGAAATACCTCAAGCCGACGGATAACGCCTATCTCCTCGTCGACGCCCTGCCCGACGAAATGCTCTATCCCGATGAAACGGCCATTTGGGAAGAACGGCTTTATCAGATGAGCCTCGGGAAGGACAACCTCGAAGCCTTCCTCCGCGACCAGCTCGATTTTCTGAAAGCCTTGGTCACGGCTGCCGGCGGCGTCGTCATGAAAGCCGAAGGCGCCAAGGCCTGTCCGGAATGCGGCAGCCCCATGGTCAAGCGCCACGGTAAGTACGGCGACTTCTACGGTTGCAGCAACTACCCTAAGTGCCGCCATACGGAACCCATTGCCGGAGAAGGTAAGGGAGGGGAGGGCAAACCATCGCCTTATCCTTGCCCGCGCTGTAAAAAAGGAACCTTCCAGAAAAGAAACGGTCCTTACGGAGTCTTTTGGGTCTGCAGCGGCGAGACCTGCAACACCAAGTGTGCCGACGTCGACGGCGTGCCCAGCCTCTACGCCAAGTCCTGATGACGGCCATATGTCAAAAGGACGGATATACAAAAGGGCCGCCCTATGGTATTATAAAGATTAAGCTATTTTTCATAGCTTTTTTGTCAATATAGGAGTACGTAATATAAATGAAACGCATTTATTTAGATAATGCCGCAGCGACGCCTATGGACCGGGAAGTCCTGGACGCCATGATGCCGTATCTGACGACATCTTACGGCAATCCGTCGAGCCTCCATTACTTTGGTCAACAAGCTCGGGCTGCCGTTCAGAAGGCACGCGGTCAAGTCGCACACTGCCTCGGCGTCAGCGGCGAAGACCTGGTTTTTACCAGCGGCGGAACAGAAGCGGATAACCTGGCTGTTTTAGGCTATCTGCGGGCCAATTTTCCCAAGGGCGGCCACGTCATTACGACGGACGTCGAACACCATGCCGTCCTGAGAACTTTCCAGGCCCTGGAAGAAAAGGGCTATGACGTGACCTACGTCCCCGTCAATGGAGACGGCTGCGTCTCAGCAGACGATGTGGAAGCTGCCATGAGGGACGATACGGCCCTCATTTCGGTCATGTACGCCAACAATGAAACGGGCATGATCCAGCCCATTGCTGCCATCGGAGCCCTGGCCAGGGAAAAAGGCGTTGCCTTTCATGTCGATGCTGTTCAGGCCTTCGGCTATCTGCCCGTCCGGCCTATGGAAGAAAATATCGACATGCTCACCGTCTGTAGCCATAAGATTTATGGCCCTAAGGGCGTCGGTGCCTTGTATATCCGCCACGGCCTAAAGGTGACAGCCGAAGCCTACGGCGGTCCTCAGGAACACCGCCTGCGGGCAGGGACCGAAAACGTCGCCGCCATCGTCGGTTTCGGCGAGGCAGCGGCCTTACTTGAAAAAGAACGGGAAGATCGGGCCAAAGCCGCCCGGGTTTTGACCGACATCGTCTATGACAAGCTCATTCAAGGCGACGATCGGTTCCGCTTAAACGGCAATCGCCGTCAGGTTCTGCCCAATATCATCGACTTCAGCGTCGATGGGGTGGACAGCGCTATTTTACTCATCGCCCTCGATTTACAGGGCATTGCCGTATCGGCCGGGTCGGCCTGCGAAGCCGGTGCCGTCGAAGCGTCCCACGTCCTACAGGCCATGGGCGTCGAAGAAAAGTGGCTGCGCAGCAGCATCCGCCTGTCCGTCGGCAAAGACAATACGAAAGAAGATATTGAATACGCCGTGTCCCGGATCCGGGACGCCGTGACGACCAGTAGAGGAGATTAAACATGAAACGAGTCGCAGTAGCTATGAGCGGCGGCGTCGACAGCTCGGTTACAGCCGGCCTTTTAAAGCAGCAGGGCTATGATGTTATCGGCATTACCCTGCGCCTGTGGGAAGAAGACCCGGCCTGCACTATCGACAACGTCCACGCCTGCTGTTCCCTCAGTTCCGTCGACGACGCTAAAGCCGTCGCTTCGGTCCTGGGCATTCCCCATTATACCTTGGATTTCCGCGAATTATTCCGCCGCGATGTCATCGACTATTTCGTCGATTCCTATCGCCGGGGCAAGACGCCCAATCCTTGCATTGCCTGCAATAAATTTATTAAATTCGGCCTGCTCTGGGAAAAAGCCAAGCAGTTTGGCGCCGATTTTCTGGCCACCGGCCATTACGCCCGTCTGGCAAAAGACGAACAGACGGGAATCTATTCGCTCTTACGCGGTACAGACCGCCGCAAAGATCAGTCCTACGTCCTCTATCAGCTGACCCAGGACATCTTGCCGCACCTCCTGTTTCCCATGGCCGATCTCGAGAAGGCCGATACGCGGAAACTGGCCAAAGAGTGGAATCTTCCGGTCTTCAATAAGCCCGAAAGTCAGGATATTTGCTTCATTCCCGACAACGACTACAAGGGCTTTTTGGAAAAGGAACAGGAGGATATCTTTAAGCCCGGCGACTTCGTCGATGAATCGGGCCGCGTCATCGGCCGCCATCAGGGCATTGCCGCCTATACCGTCGGCCAGCGGCGGGGACTCAACCTCGGTGGTCCCGGCGGTCCCTACTATGTCACGGCCTTAGACGTCGAACATAATCGGGTCATCGTCGGTTCAGAAAAGGACCTGTTTTCAAAGACCGTCGAAGCCAGCGAAGCAACCTGGGTCGAACAGGTGCCGACAGCGCCCTTCCGGGCCCTCGGCAAGATACGCTATGCGGCTAACGAATCGCCCTGCACGGTCTATCCTGACGGCGACGACATGCGCGTCGAGTTCGATGAAGCCCAGCGTGCCGTTACGGCCGGCCAGGCCCTCGTGCTCTACGATGAAGAAACAGGGGAACGCGTCCTCGGCGGCGGCGTCATCCAATAAGAAAGAGGGGAAACATACGGTGTCCACAGATCATATCAGAAACTTTTCAATCATTGCTCATATCGACCACGGCAAGTCTACCTTGGCCGACCGGATGCTGGAAATGACCGGCACTGTGCCCGAACGGGAAATGGAAGCCCAGTTACTCGACACGATGGACCTTGAACGAGAACGAGGCATTACTATCAAAGCGCAGTCGGCCCGCCTCATTTATGATGCCAAAGACGGCAAACAGTACACGCTGAACCTCATCGACACGCCGGGGCACGTCGACTTCAACTACGAAGTATCGCGAAGCCTGGCCGCCTGCGAAGGGGCCCTGCTCATCGTCGACGCTACCCAGGGCGTCGAAGCCCAGACCTTGGCCAACGTGTACCTTGCCTTGGAACATGACTTAGAGATCATCCCCATCATCAATAAGGTCGACCTGCCTAGTGCCGACCCGGACCGGGTCTGCAAGGAAATCGAAGACGTCATCGGCCTCGATGCCTCCGACGCTATCATGATCAGCGCCAAGACGGGCCTCGGCGTCGACCAGGTCCTGGAAGCCATTGTCCAGCGCATTCCCGCACCGGCCGATGAAGAAGATAAGCCCTTGCGGGCCCTCATCTTCGACTCTCACTTCGATGCCTATAAGGGGGCTATTGCCAACATCCGCATCATGGAAGGCAGCTTAAAGCCGGGCCAGCGGATCCGCATGATGGCTTCGGGAAAAGAATTTGAAGTCATCGAAACGGGCGTCTTCCTGCCTCAGATGCATCCCGTGCCGTCTCTCGGTTGCGGCAGCGTCGGTTATTTGGCAGCCAGCATGAAGAACGTCCGCGACTGCCGCGTCGGCGACACGGTTACCTTGGCCGAACGGCCGGCAGCCGAAGCCTTGCCGGGCTATCGACGGGCCGTGCCCATGGTCTACTGCGGCCTCTACCCGGTCGAAACGAACGACTACGACAACCTGCGCGACGCCTTGGAAAAACTCCATCTCAACGACGCGGCATTGCTCTTTGAACCGGAAACGTCGTCGGCCTTAGGCTTCGGCTTCCGCTGCGGCTTCTTGGGCCTCCTCCATATGGACGTCGTCCGCGAACGGTTGGAACGGGAATACGACCTGTCCCTGATCACGACGGCGCCGTCGGTTATTTACCGCGTCTACTGCACGGACGGGACGATGGTCGAAGTCGATAACCCGTCGCAGATGCCCGATATGACCAAGGTCGACCACATCGAAGAACCCTTGGTCAAGACGACGATCATCATCCCTAAGGACATGGTCGGTACGGTCATGGAAATTTCCCAGAGCCGCCGCGGCCAGTACGTCACCATGGACTACCTCGACGACACGCGCGTCTCCCTGGTCTACAACCTGCCCCTGTGCGAAATCCTTTACGACTACTTCGACGTCTTGAAGTCGGCGACCCGCGGCTATGCCTCCCTCGACTATGAGCTCAACGGCTATCAGTCGTCGCCTATGGTCAAGATGGACATCCTCATCAACGGCGACGTCGTCGACGCCTTGAGTGTCATCGTCCACCGCGACTTTGCCGCCCGCCGCGGCCGGGCCCTGGTCGAAAAGCTGCGCAGCCTCATTCCGCGCCAGCTCTTCCAGATCCCCGTCCAGGCAGCCGTCGGCAATAAGATCATCGCCCGCGAAAACGTAGCGGCCTTGCGTAAAGACGTTTTGGCCAAATGCTACGGCGGCGATATTTCCCGTAAGCGCAAGCTCCTTGAAAAACAGAAGGAAGGCAAGAAGCGGATGAAACAGTTCGGCACCGTCGAAATTCCTCAGGAAGCCTTCATGGCCGTCCTCAAAGTCGACGAATCGTAATGCTCGGCATCTACGTTCACATTCCCTTTTGCCGGCATAAATGTTTGTACTGCGATTTTCCTTCGTACAGCGGCCTCGAACGCTATCTGGAAGGATATGTTCCGGCCCTCTGCCGGGACATTGCGGCCACGCCTTATGCCGGGAAGTCCGTCGATACGATTTATATCGGCGGCGGTACGCCGTCCATTCTTTACGCAAAGGCCGTGGGAGATATCCTTCGGCAGCTGCGGCAGACCTTCGAGGTTACGACGGAGGCTGAAATTACGATCGAAGCCAACCCGGAAAGCCTCGACGGGGAAAAGGCGGCAGCCTACGTTTCTTACGGCATCAACCGTTTGAGTCTCGGTATCCAGTCCTTTTCTGACCGGATGCTGTCCTTCTTGGGCCGCATTCACACGGCCAAAGAAGGGGAGAACGCTTTATACGCGGCCTGGGACGCCGGCATCCGCAACCTGTCTATCGATCTGATGTACGGCCTGCCGGGCCAAACCGTCGAGGACGTCCGGCGCGATGTTCAGCGCTTGGGAGACCTTCCCGTGGATCACGCTTCGATTTACAGCCTCATCGTCGAAGACGGGACGCCTTTGAAACACGGCCTTTCTAAGGGCCTTTGGACACTTCCCGATGACGAGGTTGTCGAAGCCATGGGCCAGGCCGTCCACCATCAGATGCACGACCTGGGATTCCACCACTATGAAATTTCAAGTTATGCAAAAGGGCCTTTTGAATCGAAACACAACCGCAAGTACTGGATCTATGAGCCCTACATCGGCTTTGGCGTGTCAGCCCACTCCTTTGACGGTACGGCCCGCTGGGCCAACATGGCCAATATCCCTCAGTATATCGAAAGGGCCGGGAAGGGGAGCGTCGAAGGCGAACGCGTCCTTATCGATGCCAAGCGAGCCGTCGAGGACTACTGCTTCTTAGCCCTGCGCCGCCGCGTCGGCATCGATAAAGAGGACTATGAGCGCCGTTTCGGGCAGCCCATCGAAGCCGATTTCGGTCCCGTCATCGACGGCCTCATGGGCCAAGGCCTCTTGGAAGAACAGGGATCCCGGATCCGCCTTAGCGATAAGGGGCTGGCCTACGGTAATTACGTCTTTGGCAAGTTCATCCGCTGAACTTTTTACGCGGATACCCCCTAACCCGTGATAGGCAAAAATAAACCGTCAGGAATCGATGTTCCTGACGGTTTTCTGTATCTTCTCTGATGTCGGTTCAGCGCTCATTCGCTTCGGCCCGAATCTGTGCTTCGGCTTTCGCCGTGTTTTTTTCGGTATTCTCGAGGCGTATAGGCATAAAAGCGCTTAAAGGTCTTGGCAAAGTGGCTCTGACTGTCGAAGCCGCAGGCGGCGGCGATGGCGGCAATGCTCTTAGTCGGCTTCGTCAAGAGCTGGTCGGCGCCCTGCATGATCCGGTATTTTAAGACGTATTGGATGGGTGACAACTGGATCGTCTTTTGAAAGCAGTGCAGGCATTCACGCTGGCTGATTGCGGCGGCGTCGGCAATATCGGTGACGGTGAGGGGGTCTTCGAAGTGGGTGTGGATATAGGTTAACATCTTTTTGATCCGTTCTTCGTCAAGACTTTGCATCTCTGAAGGGGCATCTCCGTCGGGGCGGAATTGATCGTACAGAAAGAGACAGATTTGTGACAGTTCTTCTCGGACGGTAAATTCAAAGCCTGACGGTTCGTCCGTCATGGCTTTAAAAGCGGTGCGGAAGCGGCGAGCTGTCGTGTCGTCTTGGCTTCCCCGGCAGTAAAAGGCCGAAAAGGCCGGACAGGTGAGGAGGGGACGAATATACTTCACCCATAGAATCGAGTCGTCACTGCCGGAAATCAGCGACGGACTGAAGACAAAGGAGCGCAGGTCGCATTCCGGATCGGCCAGGGCCGCATGAAGGGTATTGCCGTTGACGGCCAATATATCGCCGGCGGTCAGATGGAACGTGTGAGCCGGGACCTTTGCGGTCATTTTCCCGCCTGCGATGTAGATGATTTCCAGTTCATCGTGCCAGTGCCAGGGGACGTTATCGCCTATTTCCTGCCGGTAATGGACGGTGTAGCCGGCACAGGGGAAGGCTGCGTTTCCGTGGGGTTTTATTTCTTGCGACCGATCGTCGACCGGGATAGAACAGTCTGTCAATATCATGGGGACACCTCTTTGTTTGGCTGTTTTATTATAGTATACGGCTGAATTTTCGTTGTATCAAGACCTGCATGACGGTATTCTTATAATAGAGAAGGGAAGAAACCACACGGCCGCGATGCGGCGAAGGAGGTCTTGATGATGGTATTAAAATTTTACTTCATTCCCAACATGGAAACCTTTACGGCTCTCGTCGCCGCCAGCCGGGGATCGGTCCTGGTCCGGCGGGATGAAGCGTTTCAAAGCCTTAAAGGTGATGGCGACGCCTTGTCCTTTATAAAGGAGAGAACCGCGCGGGGCCGCGGCGTAGAAATTCGTTTGAGTGATACGCGGGATTACTTTTCCTTCGTCCGCTTCATGGTCGGGGCTTGTCTTTACAATTGACAGAATATACGTGCTGTAACGGATAAATGTACGATGATAAAACACAATTTTCATAGCGAAAAGTTTTATTCGATCCGGGGCCGATGCAGGTGAAAGCCGACTCCAAGGGCGTTGACAAAGTTATGATAAATCGTATCAGAACCTCATAAGTTATTGACAAACAGCCATAATCTGAGTATAATTTCATTGTGTGCAGTAACAGCACTCCCTATCATACCTTGGAGGGAGGGATAACAGAATGGCAGAAATCAGAGTTGGTAAAAACGAAACGTTAGACAGCGCTCTTCGCCGCTTCAAACGTTCTTGCCAAAAGGCTGGTGTTCTTTCCGAAGTTCGGAAACGTGAACACTACGAAAAACCGAGTGTACGGAGAAAGAAAAAGTCCGAAGCAGCACGGAAACGGAAGTACAGAGCATAATCGTTAATGTAAGAAGGGTGATACCATGTCTCTTAAGAACGAACTTCTTCAGGACATGAAAGAGGCAATGAAAGCCAAAGAAGCCGGTAAGACGGCTTTGTCCGTTATTCGTATGGTCCGTTCGGCCATCCGCAACGCGGAAATCGACGGCGGTCATTGCGAACTCGACGATGCCGGTGTCGGCGCCGTCATTGCCAAAGAAATGAAACAACGCAGGGAGTCATTAGCTGAATTCGAAAAAGCCGGCCGTGCCGACTTAGTCGAAGAAACGAAGGCTGAAATGGCCGTACTGGAAAAGTACATGCCGAAGCAGCTGACGGAAGATGAAGTCCGCCAAATCGTCACCGATACCATTAAAGGCCAGGAAGGCCTTCAGATGGGGGCTGTCATGAAGCTCGTCATGCCGAAAGTGCAGGGACGGACCGATGGCAAGGTTGTTTCACAGATTGTTCGAGAAATTTTACAACATCGTTGATTGCCATAGATTCCTTAAAAAATCTATTGACAAATAGACTAAATGATTGTATTATTTTAACATGATTTGAAAACAAAATAAATCATGAAACAAGAGTCAAGGAAGACTCCGAATCCCGACTGTGGGATCGGAGTCTTTTTTTTCACCTAAAGGAGGAGTCATAATGACAAAAGATGAGTTGGTATACGTAATTCCGGCAGGTCAGTATGGTAAAGAAGGGGTGCTGGCTTTATTGGAACAGCATCCGGAAATCAAATTCGTATCCCTCGTAGGCATCGATTTGGCAGGCAATGATACGGACGAAAAGATTCCTATCAGCGTCTTCTTCGATGACTACGATAAATTCTTCAATGCGACGGCATTCCAGACCGATGGTTCGTCCGTCGTCCTGCCGGGCATCGCCATCTTGTCCAATGCCCGCGTCGACATCAAAGCCGACCCGTCGGTCAGCTGGTTCGTCGACTACAACGACGACAACATCGACCCGGAAACGGGAAAACCGGTCGGCACCCTGCGTATTCCCAGCTTCCTTCGTCATGCCACGGGCTACATCGATTCCCGGTCGATCCTCCGCAACACCTGCGACTACGTCAGCGACCAGGTCTTGGCGCTGGTCAAACAGTATGGCCTGCCCGGTACGTCGGTCAATGTCGATGACATCGAAAAAATCGTCCTCACGACGGCGACGGAACTGGAATTCTGGGTCAAGACGCCGAGCCAGGATGTAGCGACGCGCCTCTTGTCGGCTTCGCAGAAATTGCAGGAACAGTATTGGCAGCGCACGCACGGCGTCGTTCGTACGGCTCTTGAACAGACCATCGAACGCCTCGAAAAATACGGTCTCGAACCGGAAATGGGCCATAAGGAAGTCGGCGGCGTCAAAGCCCAGATCGACGATTCCGGTAAATTGACCTTCGTCCTCGAACAGCTCGAAGTCGACTGGAAATTTGCCAACGACCCGGTCCAGACGGCAGATAATGAAATCGCAGCCCGTATCATCGTCCGCGAAGTATTCCGTGAAAACGGCCTTGAAGTCACCTTCCAGGCAAAACCGATTCACGGCGTTGCCGGTTCCGGTGAACATACGCACTTCGGCATCGGGGCCATCATGAAGAACGGCAAATTCGTCAACCTCTTCAACCCGTCTGATATGAAGAGCGACTTCCTGTCCGTCGTCGGTTACGGCGCCATCATGGGCATGCTCAAACACTACGAAGTCATGAACCCCTTCGTTTCGGCAACGACAGATTCCCTGAACCGCTTGAAACCGGGTTTTGAAGCCCCTGTTTGCATCGTAACGGCCCTCGGCGGTGATCGTCCGGACGTCCAGACCCGTAACCGTTCGGTCCTCATCGGCCTCATCCGCAACATCGCAAGCCCGGCGGCTACACGGTTCGAACTCCGTTCTCCGAACCCCTTCACCAATACCTACATTGCCATCGCCATGGGCTATTTGGCCGCCCTCGACGGCATCAAATATGCTCTCTCCAGTGGTAAGAACGGCGAAGCCCTCCTGGCTGAACTGTCCAAGAAGCCCGGCGAAGATGCAGATTATCTTGAAAAAGACCGGGCTTATCGCTCGGAAGTCGACGTCTTTGAAAACTTCACCAGTGAAGAACGGGATGCCATGTTCGGCAAGGCACCGCGGACGGTCTGGGAAAACTTCAAGGCCCTCGACCTCCATCCGGATAAAGTAGATACCCTGGCCTGCGACGCTTTCCAGAAGCGTATCATGGAATCGTTCCGCCTCGGCGCCCTCAACCGCTGGGCCCTCGAACTCCAGTACCGCCTCATTCCGGAAAACCTCTCCAAGGTCATCGCTGCCAAACAGCTCCATGCCGACGGCGACAGCAATGCCCTTGAAGTCGAACGCTGGACCAAAATCAACGCCCTGCGTACGGAACTGGGCCGCGATACGGAAAAGAGCCTGTCCATTTTCTCGAAGATCAAAGAAGCCCTGGCTGCCAAAGACTACGATACGGCTTCCAATCTCATGGTCGAAATGAGTGATAAGATGGATCTTCTGACCGATATGTACTACGAATATTCGTATAACGCTTTCTAAACCCAGTTGATAAAGTTTTAGCTATATAGAAATGAGCTGCTCCGCACATGCGGGCAGCTCATTTTTGGTTCTATAATAAATGTTGGGGTCTTGTGGACACTCCGGTTCACAAGACCCCTTGTTTTATATAAAATAAGACATATCCAACACTGCCAGTTAGCTCAACCACCACGAAGAACTGAA